>JALSXE010000226.1:0-2802 GCA_027072755.1 Campylobacterales bacterium
GTATACATCTGAGCTTTGCCTTTTTCAGCATGAATGTGCATCCCCTCGAACCGACCACCGTGTGGAGGCTGTGCACTTATTATACGAATTCAGGACACTTTAAATGTTTACAGGTACTCGATAACCTCATCTACTAACTCTGTAATCATGGGAGGATTTACGGTGACAATACCCTCAGGTGTGTGCTTGTGTTCTGTAAGCGCCTCACGAAACACATACACCCACGGCCGGCAACTCCAGTTGCTTCCGTGTGACATTCCAAGGCAACAAGGCCTCGTAATCTTCCTGCATGGTGGCATATGGAAGGCGTTCGAAAATAAACCGCAGGTAGGCCCAAGGCTCCAGATCGTTCGCTTTGGCGGTTTCGATCAGGCTGTACAGCAATGCACTGGCCTCAGCTCCCTTTGGCGTGCCGGAGAAAAGCCAGTTCTTCCGGCCAATAACGAAAGGCCGAATGGAATTCTCCGCCATGTTGTTATCAATGGAGAGATTGCCGTCCTCAATGTACCCGACAAGACGATGCCACTGGTTGAGGGTGTAGCCAACTGCTTTTCCCAGTAACCCTTTGGGCAGGACCTGCTGACTTTTTATCTTGAGCCATTTCTCGAAATCATCCAGCACAGACTTCGATTCTGTCTGGCGGAGCTCGTATATCTGATCCGGAGTATATCCCTTTCTCCTGGCCATCTTCTCAATGGCGTATAATTTACGGATATACCCAAGGGCCTTGTCCGCCGCTCCGGGCTTACGTTTTTTGCCAAGGGCCTTGATAACATCGGTAAACTTGCGCCGAGCATGGGCCCAGCAGCCGATATGACGGATCTTTCTACGAGTATCGAGAAAGTCGTAGCCCGAATAGCCATCGGTCTGCACGAATCCCTGGAAATCACGCAGGAAAACATTGGCCACATCGCCGGCCCTTGTTGGGTGATATTGATAAATCAAAATTGGTCGGTCGGGATCCCCTCGTCGGAAAACCCACATATAAGATTTTGTTGTTGGACTTCGCCCCGGTTCTCGCAGTACTTGCAGGGTTGTTTCATCCGTTTGCACATACTTTCCGGCCAAAACTTCCTTTTTTAGCAGATCCAGAAGGGGCTGGCAGGCCTCGGCGGCCTGCATGGCCCAGCGGCACATGGAAGTTCTTGATACATCTACACCCAAGCGGAGCAATTGTTTCTCCTGCCGGTAGAACGGGAGGTGGTCGATAAATTTTCCGGCCAGAATATGGGCCAACAGGCTTGGGGAGGCGATGGATTTGGGTATAATCTGCGCCGGTGCCGGGGCAATCTTGACCGTGGGGCCGTCATCCTCCACCCCTTCACATGCAGGGCAGGCATACTTGGGGCGAATATGGCGGATCACCCAAACTCTTGAGGGGATGATCTCCAACTGTTCCGAGGTCTCCTCTCCTACCTTCTTGAGATCACAGCCACAGGCGCAGGTCTTGTCTTTCTCATCGATATCATGAACAATTTCCACTCGATGAAGATCGTCAGACAAAGGCTTTCTGCCGCCTTTTTTGCGGGTATACCCGGGAATCCGGATCTCTTCGGCCGGTTCCTCTTTAATCCCTTTGGGTTCCGGCATATCAAAGAGAGGGAGAGGCCTGGGGCCGTCCAGGGGGACGACTTTCTCGGTCTTACGCCCATAGAGCTGGGCGCGCAATAGCCGAATCTGCTCAAGAAGAATACCGGTTTCCTTGTCGAAATGACGTTGAAAATCGACCAGCATCTGCTTGAGGATAGTTGGATTGTCCGGCAATGTTGCGACATTAGAAATCATACAAACACATATAGCATAATCTGTTGAAATTGCAAGCAAAAAAGTTAAAAATAACCTTTTTTATGCCACTATTTTTTTGTGGATTTTCTTGTAGGATATTTGCTGGTCCAGACAAAGGCCATCCAGTAACCAGGCAAGTTCATGCCCCTGTACGGCAAGGACATCCTCCGAGGTGTCAGGCCAACGAAACCGATCTTTTTCCAATCGTTTACACCAGAGGCAGAATCCGTTACGATCCCAGTAGAGGATTTTGACGATATCCCGTTTCCGGTTGCAGAAGGCAAAGAGGTGGCCGGACATGGGGTCGAGTTCCAGTTGGTCGGCCACAAGCAGAGATAGTCCGTTTATAGCCTTGCGCATATCAGTGGCGCCTGGAGCGATGTATACTCGGGAGGGGGCGGCCGGGTAAAACATCACCGCCGCTCCAATACCGAAAGTACCTGGCGCAGGGCCTTTGGAGAGAAGTGTTCGCTGACTTCAATGACGACCGCGCTGTTCAGGATGATCTTCACTCCAGCTCCTTGGTCATTCACTGGTGGCCGGAGTATTTTATCGACAGGCACCGGCACCAAGGCAGGGAGTGGAGTAGAATGGTTGCCGAATTTTTTTTGCCAGTACGTCAGGGCATGGTAAGAGATATTCTGTTGGCGGCAGTATTCTGCCCGAGTCAGCCCACTCTCCCGGTGGGCTTTGACATGCCTTTTCCAGTAATTGCGAGAATAATGTCTCCTGCTCTTGCGTTGCGTAGCCATGACGGCCTCCTTGGTTATTGTTGACGGATGGCTGCATCATGACATACATGGGCGGCAGAAAAAAGATGCGGTTGGTGTGGCGCTTACAGATAAATCATAGCGATTAGACTCTTTGTGGTACGGTAGCCCCTGGCCCTCGCCTTGGCTGCCTGGACCAGACTGTTGATCCCTTCGAGAACTCCGTTGGTAATTTTTGATTTGAACCATTAGAGGACGCCGTTCCAGTGGCGCTTTATCGTGTAGGCGGCATCAACAATCGGCTTGG
>JALSXE010000226.1:2812-3692 GCA_027072755.1 Campylobacterales bacterium
CCGTTTCTGGAGGCTGGTTGAATATTTCTTGGAAATTCAACTTGATATGATAGGAGCGGCTGATTTTAGACTGAGCTTTTTCAGAGTAAGGGTATCGAGTTTGGCAGCCTGCCGTTTGGTCAGGTTGCGAGGATTCTTGAGCCAAATATAGCGAGAACGAACCAGCTCGGGGTGGAGTTTCTGTTCGGCGCGGCGGACATGGTCAACGGCTTCGTTAACGACTTTCATAATGTGAAATTTGTCAAAGGTTAATTCGGCGTCAGGGAAGTTCTCTTCCACACCTTTTATGAAAGCAGGGGACATATCACAGCACATTTCGCGGATGTTCTCCACCGCTCCGCCGTGGGCAATCAGGTCTTCCTTGAAGCGGCTGACAGTCGAAGCGTCCTTGCCCTCGGTGGCAAAGAGGATATCTGGGCCGCTCATGTCGACAAAAAGGCTGACATAATTATGCCCTTTCTTACTGGAGGTCTCGTCAAATCCGACCTCCTCAACATCGGAGTGATCAGCGGCATCACGGCCTTTTTCGACATAGTGATGTATAATTCGCCAGAGCCTGGTATCATGTTCGCCGACAAAGGCGGCGATGGCATTGACCGGCATTTCCTTGGCAAGTGCCATGATCATTGCCTCGAAGAGCAAGGAGAAGCCACTGCCGGACCTGGCCCATGGCACAGCGACATGCTTGACGCCGCAGGCTTTGCATTTGACCCGAGGGACTTTTGCTGTGATGTAGGTTACATGCTGGAAGAAATTCATGTGCCGCCAGGTCTTTTCCTTGGTATCGCGAGCCTTCAAGCCGGTCTGGCCGCATTCCGGACAGGCAATGGTACTGCATCTTGCGAAATGCAGCCTGATGTCGAGGCGACTCTTGTCAGCG
>JALSXE010000227.1:0-655 GCA_027072755.1 Campylobacterales bacterium
GTATGGTATATCCCCTCTATCACCGATCCGTCGCTAAGGGTGACGGTAGCCGAAACCCCTTTTTCACCGAAATCGATGCCGGTGTTATTTCCGAGCCTGTTGACATCCACCCCGAACCAGAACTCGTCCCCCTCTCTGAATGCGCCGTCTGCGAAATCTATCCTCAATGTCGGACTTCCGTCATAGACACTGAAAGATACGTCTGCCACATCTATGCCGGTCGTGCCGGCACCGATGGCAGGGGGTGTAGAACCGCTGCCTGCCGTGTTGAAGTAGGCATCCCTATCGCTTCCGCCTCTAAGATCAATCTCTATGGAAGAGATAAACAGATCCCCTCTTTCGCAATGGAGTTTGAAGCCTATCTGGTTGTCTTGTCCATATGTGTCGCCCGGCTTGACCGAAGACTCCACGATAGCGGCATTCGTAGAGGAGTTTAGGCGCTGCGCTATCAGAATGTCGTCATATCTGCCCCCTACAAGGGAGTCGCTGTTTTTCAGAGTAACGGATGCGTGGGCGGTGTCGCTAACCGAGCCGCTGCCGTCGGTAAGAGTGTAGGTAAACCCGTTGCCGCTTCGAACATTCTCTACCCTGACACCGTTTTGAATATTGGTTAGATCGGTACCGCTATCCGCTGAAACGGCACTGACTCCGGCTC
>JALSXE010000227.1:665-3689 GCA_027072755.1 Campylobacterales bacterium
TTGTTCGTCAATGCGGAGTAGTCTATATCTACCGAGTCGCCGACATATGCGTTCGTGACAATGTTGTCTTTGTTGGCGTCGAGATTTGCGGTATATTCGAGATTTATCCTTAGGTTTACACTCTTCGTGTCCCCGTCACCGTCGACGGCGGTAATTACGAAGTTCTCATGCTCTCCCGTTACACTATCTTTGGAGTCTACCGTATAGATATACTTTCCGGTGGCATAGTCGATCTCGAGAGTCCCGCCAAGTGCGGTCGAAATGGTTTGAACCGGACTGTTCGGATCGTACCCGTAGACCACGCCGTCTACCGTAACGCTCTCTATATGCCCACCGTCGGCACCCAATACTATTCCGCTGCTACCGTTGCCGGAGATGAGTGTGGCGTCACCGTGGGCTATGCCGTTGTCGATGGTGTTCACGAGGGTATCTTTCAACTCGTTAGCATCGGTTACCTGCATGGAGTACGGTTCGCTGTTGCCCTGAGCGTCGCTGTTCGGATAGGCTATAGGCTCGAGTGCACCCAATCCGACACTGTCGGTTATGCCTATGCCGTAGGAGATGGTAATGTTGTTGTTGTCGAGGAAACTCTCCCACTGCGCCTGCTGATACTGGTCTACCTCGTAACCGCTGTTCGGCTCGCCGTCGGAGATGAAGTAGACTATGCTCTTGTCTGCCGGCGGCGGGTTGTACCCGTTCATCACCGCATCGAGAGCCTGGTCATAGCGTGTGCCTCCGTCGGCCACTATGGCCTCCAGGTAGCCGTTAGCCGAAGCTACATCGTCAACGAACCATCCGCTTTCACTCACATTGCTGGAGAAATCGACAATCTTTATATTTACATTGCCCAGGTTGTCATACGTGGCGAACATCGACTCGAGAGCCTCTTTTGCTATGTTCATACGCACCTCTTCGGGGTTGAAACCTGTATCTCCCAGCGCCTTTCCGTTCAGATCCCACGCCATACTTCCCGATCTATCCAGCACGATTATCAGATTTATAGTCTGTGTCTGCGAAGGTGAGTTCGTAATATTCTGGACAATATCGTTTCCGACAGGCGCATCGTCGGTGATATTTACGGTCAGCGTCGCGCTGGAGGTTTTTCCGTCCACTGCGTCTGTAACCGTATAGGTGAAGTTGTCGGTCACGCCGTCACCGTTGCTGTTGGGAGCGGTCAGGATGTATGTGTATTCACCGGTATTGGAGTCGACAACCAATTTTCCGTTCGGCGTATAGACCGTTATGATACCGTTGCCGTCGGGGGCTGTTCCGTTTATCTCGCTAACGCTTACGGCTTTACTGATTCCTACGTCGTTGTCAAAAAGATTTCCTGTGGCGACATCTTTTCCGGAGCCTGCCTCCGTTCCGTTTTGAAGCCCGCTCTCATAGACTGTCGCGCTATCGTCTCCCGCTACCGGATCTACATCGTGTTTTATCGTCAGATCGGCGCTCGATCTGTCTCCGTCGGCATCGGTAATCTCGTATGTGAAACTGTCCGTTATATTATTGAAAGAGTCATTCACTCCGTATGTTATACCCGATATCCTTATCTCGTCGTTCAGTGAGGGGTCTATAACTATATATTCTATGAACGAGGAGCCGCTGGCGGGGGTTCTGTTTGCACTGATATTCACAATATCGTCGCCGTCACCGCTTTTCGCTCCGCTTCCAACAAGCTCTCCGACCTCATTGTAGGCATACCACTCAAGATCTTCATAGTCACCGAAGTTGGTTACGTAAACCCTTGCATCGCTGGCTTTTCCCCCAAGGTCGAACACGATATACTCGTTCGCATCCACCTTGTCGTCGGCGGCCCCTCTGTATGTCGCACCCCAGACGCCGAGGCCGTAGGCGTTGTCGAAGTTTACATTGCTCTTTGTGTTCTGGTCGAGCTGCGACAGATCCATCTGCTGATTCGACGAGCCGAACGGATCGCTGCCTGCTCTGAAACCGTAATACCCTACTCCCGCCTTGTCCCAGTCGGCCTGATCGGTTCCCCTTACGCTGCCGGCCGCATACGCGGAGTCATAACTATAGCTTCCATCTTCCGATATTGTAAGCTTTCCGTTCGGAGTGGTCACGACGATTTCGCCGTTCGAATCCGGAGTGTACCTTACACCGTTGTAGATCACGGCTGAAAGCTTGGTCTCATCTTTGCCGAGCATATCGGCATTTACTCCTCCGGCTCCCGTAATTACGTTACCTTCGGCGATCGACCCGAACCCTATGCTGTCGTGGTCGGATACCGCGGACGGAGCCGTATCTTGAACGTTGAAGGTCACTTTGGTCCAGCCGGATTCGTTTGTTCCGTCGCTTGCCCTGTAGTAGATGAAATCCTGCATAGTATCCGAAGAGCTGTTGTCGAGCACCGGCGCGGTATATGTGAATGTACCGTCCTGGTTCACTACAACCATGCCGCCGAGAGCCGTGGTAAAAGATAGTTGCCCGTTTACACTCTGCGCTCCCGTCCCGTTCGAATCGGATGCTACCTGGGCCACACTCAGCGCGGCGTTTTCAGGATCGCTGTCGTTGGAGACGAGATTGCCGGCAAAGAGTGAGCCTTCCGCAATATTATTGTATATATCCGGATTTGCTGTCGGCGCCTCGTTCAGGTCCGTTTCGCTGAGTGTAACTGTCGCCCTGCTGCCGTTTCCGGCGCTGTCGTAACCCACTATCTCGTATGTGTGGATATTCGGTGCGCTCTCGTAATCGTTGGCGGAAGCCGCCGCACCGGCCTGGGTGATCCTTATGTTTCCGCTGTCGTCGATCGTGAAGTAGCCGTCATCGGATATCTGCGTACCGTTAGAGAACCTATAGCCGACAATATCGCCGTTTTGCGGCATTGTAGCCACTATGGAGCCGGCACTTCGGTTTTCGCTGTAACTGAAAGAGTGGTCGTTAAGTGTCGGAGCCTGCGTATCTACAACCGCGCTGTCGCTTGAAGGGGCGCTGACGTTGCCCGCTGAGTCTACGATCTTGGCCGAAACCTCTATCGAAGAGCCGTTTGAGGGGGCCGGATATGAG
>JALSXE010000228.1:0-14195 GCA_027072755.1 Campylobacterales bacterium
GGAGAGCCCGGACCGCTTACCAACGGTAGTGGGCAAACGCTTTGTTCGCCTCTGCCATTTTGTAGGTGTCTTCTTTCTTCTTGTAGGCCGCGCCGCGTTTTTCAGCCGCTTCAATCAGTTCGTTCGCGAGTCGTGCGGCCATGGTTCGCTCATTTCGTTTGCGTGCCGCATCGATAATCCATCTGATCGCGAGTGCCTGCTGGCGAACAGGTCGGACTTCGATAGGCACCTGGTATGTCGCGCCGCCCACACGCCTGCTCTTGACTTCCATAAGAGGTTTGACGTTTTCGATCGCTTCATCGAAAATCTCTATCCCTTTTTTACCGGTCTTCTCCTCGGCGATCTTCAAAGCACTGTACATTACTGTTTCTGCAACGGACTTCTTGCCGTCAAGCATAATTCCGTTGATAAACTTGGTGACCACTTTCGAATTGTAGATAGGGTCTGGCATCACTTCACGAACCGGTGCTCGTCGTCTTCTCATAATTCTTTTTCCTCTTCTCTTTATAGATTATTTGGGGCGCTTTGCACCATATTTCGAGCGTGAAACTCGTCTGTTGGCAACACCTGCCGTATCGAGCGCACCGCGAACGATGTGGTACTTAACACCCGGAAGGTCTTTTACACGGCCTCCGCGCACGAGTACAATGGAGTGCTCCTGCAGGTTGTGACCCTCCCCCGGAATATAGCTGATCACTTCGAATCCGCTTGTAAGGCGTACTTTCGCGACTTTCCTAAGCGCCGAGTTCGGCTTCTTCGGTGTAGTCGTATATACACGCGTACATACTCCGCGACGCTGCGGACACTTCACGAGCGCTGGAGATTTAGACTTTTTGATTACCTTTTTGCGTTCTTTACGAACCAGTTGATTGATGGTAGGCACTCAAATTCCTTTCATAATTTTTAATACTTGTAGAAATTGATGGCAAATAATATCCAAACAATTATTATACTTAACTTAAATTAAGTATATTTTAATTTTCCAGGCTCACAGCGTAGCCTTTCAAAGAGGGCCGCGCTATTGTGGCGCACCCTCTTGAAGCTTGATCTCGTCCTGGCGGTACAGGCCGGTACCTACAGGTATGAGCCGGCCGATAATCACGTTCTCTTTCAGGTCGTCGAGCGGGTCGACCTTGGCAGAGATACTCGCCTCCGTAAGTACCTTCGTGGTATCCTGGAAGGAGGCTGCCGAGATGAAGCTGTCGGAGCTGACCGCCGCTCGCGTAATACCCACAAGCACCGGCTCCGCAATCGCCGGCTCGCCTCCAAGCTTTATGATGCGCCTGTTCTCTTCCATGAACTGCCGCTTGCTTACCAGATCTCCCGCAATGAACTTGGTGTTGCCGCTATCGATGATCTTCACCTGCCTGAGCATCTGCGAGAAGATTATCTCGATATGCTTGTCGGAGATATTGACGCCCTGGCGGCGGTATACCTGCTGAATCTCGCTAACCATATAGTAGTGCAGCGCTTTTTCACCAAGTATCCTGAGTATGTCGTAGCTGCTGACCGTACCGTCGGTAAGCTTCTCGCCGGCGTGGACGAATTCGCCGTTATGCACGAGAATCTGCCTGTTTTTGTCCACCAGGTACTCGCTCGACTGGCCGTTTTCGCCGGAGATGATGATGCGCTCTTTGCCTCTAAGCGGCTTGCCGAAAGATACGACCCCATCCATCTCGGCAATAAGAGCAGGGTTTTTGGGCCTTCTTGCTTCGAAGAGTTCGCTGACCCTCGGAAGACCGCCGGTGATATCGCGCGACTTTATCACCGCTTTCGGAGTCTTCGCCAAAACATCCGCAGTCCTTACCTCCTGGCCGTCCACAACATATATCGCCGTCTTCGGCTCCATCGCATAACGGATAAGCTCTCCGTCGTCGGCAGCCAGTACTATGGCGGGTTTATACCCCGGCGGTATATACTCATGTATTTCAAGTCTTGTCTGGCCGGTGATCTCGTCGAACTGCTCACTCGCCGTGATGCCGGGTATGATATCTTCGAACGTAACTTTACCGCTCTTTTCGGCAATTATCGGGTCTGTATACGGATCCCACTCTGCTATAACGGTATGCTCGGCACTCACGGGCTCGGCGATGATCGTGCTGTTTTCGACCTTCTCATCGTCACCCGTCTTTATTATGGAACCGCGCGCGATATAGTGCCTGTTTGCTTCACGGCCCTCGTCATCGGCTACGACGGCAAATAGGCCCTTTTCGTCGATCTTGTCGCCGGCTTTGACCCCGTCGTACCTTTCGAGATAGTCGCCCTTGAGGTGGAAATATTTGACGGTTCCGTTTGCTTCCGCTCTGATCGTCTGGGTTATCGGGGCGCCGTTTTCCACGCGCAGTTCCGCAGCGTACGGTATGCGGTTAGGCACGTTCCAGCCGTCTTTAATCACTTCGACGATCGAGTCGTTCTCTTCCACCTTGGTTCCGCTGGCATACGGGAGGAAGAACTTACCTTCTATCTTACCGCTTACACCGGCGAGCTCGTTGGGTTTGGCGACATCGCTCTTGCGCAGAGCGTAACGCACCTTCTCGTCACCCTTTTTGAGCGTGAGAATTATCTCTTCGTGAACCGTCTGGACATCGAGCTCCCCGCTGAACGGAGCTTTTATCTTCGGCTCCACGAGCAGAATACCGGCGTTTCTTCTGTTCGCGACCAGAAGCTTGCCTTCGCTGTTGCGGTAGGTCTTCAGGTTGTAGTACCTGATGAATCCCTCTTTGGTCGCGACCGCCTGCCTCTCCGTCTTTTCGCTCGACGCGGTTCCTCCGATGTGGAATGTACGCAGCGTCAGCTGGGTCCCCGGTTCACCGATCGACTGCGCCGCGATGATTCCGATCGCTTCACCCGGTTTTACGAGTTTGCCCTCACCCATGTTGAGGCCGTAGCACTTGGCACATACGCCGTTTTCGGCCTTACATGTTATCGGCGTCCTTATGGTCACCGCACGCACGCCGGCATCTTTGATAAGCTGTGCCTTCTCGTCGTCTATAAGAGTACCTTCGGATATCAGAATCTCGTTGCTGATCGGATCGATTACATCATCGGCCAGCACGCGTCCGTGCACACGATCTTCGAGACTTTCGATCATCTCCGAACCTATCGTGATGTCGGTAATCTCCACACCCTCGTGCGTACCGCAGTCTTCGATGGTGACCTTCACGTTCTGTGCAACGTCGATCAGTTTTCTGGTCAGATAACCGGCGTTAGCCGTTTTAAGAGCCGTATCCGCGAGACCTTTTCGAGCACCGTGCGTCGAAATGAAGTACTCCAGAACGTTCAGACCCTCTTTGAAGTTCGATATGATCGGAGTCTCGATAATCGCTCCGTTCGGTTTCGCCATAAGTCCGCGCATACCGGCAAGCTGCCTTATCTGCGCCGCAGATCCCCTCGCACCCGAGTCCGCCATCATGTAGATGGAGTTGAAGCCGCCTTTGTCCTCCTGGATCAGCTTCATCATCTCGGCCGCGACCGCGTTGTTGGTGTCTGTCCAGACATCGACGATCTTATTGTAGCGCTCCTGCTCCGTCAAAAGCCCGGCACTGAACTGCTGCTGGATCTCCCTGACCCGCTTCTTCGCATCTTCAACGAGCTTGTACTTCGCCTCAGGAATCCTTATGTCGTCCGAAGAGATCGATACACCGGCCATCGTCGCGTATTTGAAACCGAGATCCTTGAGGTTGTCGAGGAACTCGGCCGTTATCTCGAGACCGCCGTGCTTGTAGACGTAGTCGATAAGCGTACCTATATCTCTCTTCTTCAGAACCTTGTTCCACATATGCTCAGGAACGAAATCGGGCAGTATCGACTTCAGAATCAGACGTCCGGCCGTCGTATAGACAATACGGCCGTCCACGATGGTGCGGACCCTGGCATGTATGTCGAGATGCTCGCCGTCTAGCGCGGTAAGAACCTCTTTCACGTTTGCGAAGAGCTTGTTGGAACCCTTCACATCCTGCTTTTCGAGAGAGAGGTAGTAGAGACCCAGAATCATATCCTGGCTCGGTACCGTAATCGCCTTTCCACTTGCCGGGAGCAGAATATTCATCGAACTGAGCATGAGAAGCTTGCACTCGGCTACAGCCTCCTGACCCAGCGGTACATGCACGGCCATCTGGTCCCCGTCGAAGTCGGCGTTGAAGGCGGCACATACGAGAGGATGAAGCTGTATCGCCTTTCCGTCTATAAGCACAGGATGGAAAGCCTGTATGGATAGTTTATGGAGCGTAGGCGCACGGTTTAGCATTACCGGATACTCGTCAACAATCTCCTGCAGACACTCCCAAACCTCGTTCGTCTTCTCCTCTATCATATTCTTGGCCGCCTTCAGCGTGGTGGCGTAACCCTTCTCTTCGAGCTTTGCCAGAAGGTGGGGTTTGAAGAGCTCCAGAGCCATGTTTTTGGGCAGACCGCACTGATCCATTCTCAGATTCGGACCGACGACTATGACCGAACGTCCGGAGAAGTCGACACGCTTACCCAGAAGGTTCTGCCTGAATCTCCCCTGCTTGCCTTTGATTACTTCGCTCAGAGACTTGAGGGGACGTTTGTTCGCACCCTTTACCGCGTTGCCGCGTCTTCCGTTGTCAAAGAGCGCATCCACCGACTCCTGCAGCATTCGCTTCTCGTTGCGGATAATTATCTCGGGTGCATCGAGCTCCATGAGCCGCTTCAGACGCTGGTTTCTGTTGATTACGCGACGGTAGAGGTCGTTTACGTCGGAAACGGCAAACTTTCCTCCATCGAGCGCTACAAGCGGACGCAGATCGGGCGGAAGCACCGGAAGCACATCGAGCATCATCCACTCCGGGCGGTTGTTGGATGTAAGAAACGACTCTATCACCTTCAGGCGTTTCACGAGAGTCTTTCTCTTGGCCTCCGAGCCGGTCTGCTCTACCTCGGCTTTCAAAGAGTGGAAAAGCTCGGCTAGATCGAGATCCGCGAGGAGCCGTTTTATCACTTCCCCTCCCATTTCGGCATGGAAGCCGGTATCAGCGAAACGCTGATAGATGGACCGGAACTGCTCTTCGTTCAGGATATCGTATTTGAGAACCGGAGCTTTGCCTTCGTTGTCGTAGCTTGCTTCGCCCGGGTTCTCTACGATATAGGCCTCATAGTAGAGCACCCTCTCCAGATCTTTCATCTTGACCCCGAGCAGGGTGCCGATTCTCGACGGAAGCGAATTGACGTACCAGATGTGGGCGACAGGGGTTACCAGATCGATATGGCCCATTCTGTATCGTCTCACTTTCGAGCTTGTAACCTCGACGCCGCACTTTTCGCACACAACGCCCTTGTAGCGCATCTTCTTGTACTTTCCGCAGAGACACTCGTAGTCTCGTACCGGACCGAAGATCTTGGCGCAGAATAGTCCGTCTCTCTCCGGTTTAAGGGTTCTGTAGTTTATGGTTTCCGGCTTCTTGACCTCTCCGAAACTCCAGGAAAGGATCTTTTCCGGACTTGCCAATCTTAACTGAATCGCCTTTATATCTTTCGGGCGCTTATCTTCGGTTACTTCAATCGGTACCAGTTTCTTCATTCTCTTCTTCCTCATCTAAAAGCTCTACATCTAGTGCGAGTGCCTGAAGTTCCTTGGTAAGAACGAACAGGGTCTCCGGAATACCGGCAGCAGGTACGTTTTCTCCTCTCGTCAGCGCCTTGTATGCGCGCAGTCGCCCCTCAACGTCGTCCGACTTGATAGTCAGCATCTCTTTAAGGACGTTGGCCGCTCCGTAAGCCTCGAGAGCCCATACCTCCATCTCTCCGAATCTCTGGCCTCCGAAGAGCGCCTTTCCGCCGACAGGCTGCTGGGTAACGAGGCTGTACGGCCCGGTGGAACGCGCATGCATCTTCTCGTCTACGAGGTGGTGCAGCTTGAGCATATACATATATCCGACGTTGACACGCTCTTTCATCCTCTCTCCGGTCTTGCCGTCGTAGAGGACGCATTTTCCGTCGGAGTCTATCTTCGCCATTTCGAACAGTTTCGCGAACTCTTCCGCATTGACGCTCTCGAATACCGGAGTCGCGAACTTGACCCCTTTGGACCAGTCTCTGGCGTATTCTATCAGCTCTTCGTCGCTCATCTTCTCCAGGGTCTCTTTGGCGTTCATCAGCTTCGCCACATCCGCTATCTCGGCCATTTTGGCCCTCAGCTCCTTTACGAAACCCTCTTTTTTCTCATCGAATATCGCCTGAATCTGCTGCCCGAGTCGCTTACCGACAAGACCCAGATGCACCTCGAGAATCTGCCCGATATTCATACGAGACGGAACCCCCAGAGGGTTGAGAATTATCTCTACCGGCGTACCGTCTTCGAGATAGGGCATATCCATCTCCGGAACGATATTCGATACGATACCCTTGTTTCCGTGGCGTCCCGCCATCTTGTCACCGACTTTCAGTTTGCGCTTGGTGGTAACGTATACCTTGACGAGCTTGGTGACGCCGTTTGGAAGGATGTCATCTTTCTCCAAAATGTTGAGCTTCTCTTCATGATCTTCGCGCAGCTTCCTCTTCTGTGCCTGAAAGTGGTTCTTCAAAGCGGCATAGCGGTTCTGGACATCTTCGTCGAAGTGCTTGGCGATAGTGTTAAGCGCGAAGCGGTTAACACTCTCGAGCGCCTCCCTGCCGATCTTTTCACCCTTTTTGAACTCTTTGCCCTCTATCTCGAGATCCTCTTTCAAAACGGCATTTCCGAGTAGAGAGTAAATTCTGAGCATCTCCTCCCTGTCGAGCATAAGGAGTTTGTCGTGATGTTCGCGATCGAGCTCCGCCTTCTCCTCTTCATAGGCACGGATCGCCCTCTGATCCTTCTCGTAACCTTTTTTCGTAAAGATTTTGACATCTACAACAACACCTTCCATAGAGGGGGGACAGTAGAGAGATTTGTTCACCACATGGCCCGCCTTCTCGCCGAAAATGGCCCTAAGAAGACGCTCTTCCGGGGTCGGCTTCACTTCGCCTTTCGGCGAAACCTTTCCGACCATGATCATGCCCGGCTTGATGTAGGTTCCGATCTTTACGATACCGCTCTCGTCAAGATGCTGGATATCCTCCTCCCTGACGTTGGGGATATCGCGTGTGATCTCTTCGACACCGTGCTTGAGTTCCCTCGCTTCGACCTCTTTTTCGTATATGTGTATCGAAGTGAAGGTATCTTCGCGAATCAGTTTCTCGCTCACGACGATCGCATCCTCGAAATTATAACCGTTCCACGGCATAAAGGCGACCATGATGTTCCTTCCGATGGCAAGCTCCCCCTGATCCATGTTGGGACCGTCAGCGATCACCTGCCCCGCCTCTACGCGATCGCCTTTTTTGACGATCGGCACCTGGCTGAATGTCGTGTTCTGGTTCGTACGCATATTCTTCTGCGGACGGTAGTGGTCTATGAAGGCTCCATCCTCATCTTCGCCCATGATATAGATGTTTTTAGAATCGACCTTCTCCACGATGCCGCTGCGCTTCGCCTTTATGCTCACCCATGCGTCTCTCGCGATCACCTTTTCTACTCCGGTACCTACGATAGGAGCTTCGGAGATTAGCAGCGGAACACCCTGGCGCTGCATGTTCGACCCCATAAGGGCGCGGTTGGCATCGTCATGCTCAAGGAACGGAATGAGGCTGGCGGCCACCCCGACAACCATCAGCGGACTCAGGTCGATATAGTCCACTTCGCTTCTGTCCACAAGAAGAATCTCGCCGTCGCGTCGCGCCTCTATCAGATCCTCGACAATCTCCCCCTCTTCCGAAAGTTTGGTACTGGCCGGAGCGATAGTGAGTCCCTCCTCCTGGGTAGCCGTCATATATACTACCTCGCTGGTCACCTTCCCGTCGACAACCTTTTTGTATGGTGCCTCGATAAAGCCCAGATCGTTTACCTTCGCATACGAAGAGAGCGTATTGATAAGCCCGATGTTCTGCCCTTCCGGAGTCTCGATAGGGCAGATTCGGCCGTAGTGGGTCGGATGGACGTCGCGAACCTCGAATCCGGCCCTCTCTTTTACGAGGCCGCCCTCTCCGAGTGCCGAAAGACGCCTTTTATGAGTGACTTCCGAAAGCGGATTCGTCTGATCCATGAACTGGCTCAGTTGGCCGCTCGTAAAGAACTCCAGAATCGTATTTGTGATCATCTTCGAGTTTATCAGGTCGTGCGGCATAAGCTCGTCGAGGCTTCCGCTCATCGTACTCATCTTGTCGCGGATCGCCTTCTGCATCTTTATAAGGCCCGTTTGAAGCTCGTTTCCGAGCAGTTCGCCTATCGCGCGGATCCTTCTGTTGCCGAGGTGATCGCGATCGTCTATATGCCCCTGCCCGTTTCTGACTCGAATGAGATACTGAACGGTCTTTATGATATCTTCGTCGGTCATGACCGTCACATACTCGGGAACCTCGACGCCCAGCTTATGGTTCATCTTCATGCGCCCGACACGCGTCAGGTCGTATCGTTCCGGATCGAAGAAGAGCTGCTTGACGAACGCTTTTGCGGCATCTTTGGTAACGGGCTCGCCCGGTCTCATAACCTTGTAGATCCTAATCGCGGAAAGATCGTTTTCATCCTCTATCTGCTCGGTCTGTCTAAGCAGCTTGAGACTCTCCTGGTCGGCGCTGAAAGCGTTGATGATAGAGCGGTCCACACCGCCGGCCAGATCGTCGGCAATCACGAACTCTTTCACCTTTGCATCGAGAATCTTTTTCAGCTTGTTCTCATCAATCTGAGTAAGAGTGTCAAGCAGAACCTCTCCGCTCTCTTTATCGATGATAGGTTCGGCAAGATGGCGCTCTATCAGAATGTCGACAGGATACTCGACCCACTTCAATCCGTCTTCGACAAGTTTTTTTGCCCTTTTGGAGGAGAGTCTCTTGCCCATTGCGATGATCAGGTTGCCGTCTTCGTCTTTTACGTCATGCTCGACTCGGCCCGCAAAGTTCTCCGGCTTGAACGGCATAAGGAACTTGTTGTTCTTGACACGAATGGTCATCAGGGGGTAGAAGAGCTTCAAAATATCCTGTTTGCCGTAGCCCAGTGCGCGAAAGAGTATCGTCACCGGAATCTTTCTTCTCTTGTTTATGCGGACATACAGGATATCTTTTGCATCGTACTCGAAGTAGAGCCACGATCCGCGATCGGGAATGATCTGGGCCGTATAGAGCAGCTTGCTGCTTCCTGTAGCGGACTCCTCCTCTTTAAATATGACGCCCGGACTCCTGTGAAGCTGGTTGACGACGACTCTCTCGACTCCGTTGATGATAAATGAGGTTCGATCGGTCATCAGCGGGATATCTCGGACGAATATCGCCTGCTCTTTGATATCTTTGACACCGGTTTTCTCACCTGTCTTGTCGTTTCTCTCCCAAAGAACCAGTCTGACCTTCATCTTGAGCGAAACGGCGTATGTAAGGCCGCGCTCCATGCACTCTCTGACAGTGTACTTCGGTTTGGTTATCTCACTCCCTGCATATTCGAGTGTCAGTCTGTTCTGCGGGTCGTGTATCGGAAAGATAGATCGGAAAACATGTTCAATTCCGCTGTTGGATCGATCTTTTTCATTGATCATCAAAAAGTTGTCGTAACTGCTGTGCTGAAGTTGCAAAAGATCGGGGACATCGATCTCCTGTGGAGTTTTTGCAAAATCGACACGTAGGCGGTTCCCTGATTTAAGATTGTTAAGCATGGGCTAAGACCTCATTCAGTAGTGTGTTGCATCGGGATGTATCTATATTTGATACGGTTAGTGTAAGCATAAGTTACAATGATAGAATAAACCAGATAAAGGGAAGATTGAATCTTCCCTTTATGTAAATATATTAAAATATTATTTAATTTCGACGCTTGCGCCGGCCTCTTCAAACTTGGCTTTGAGCTCTTCGGCTTCCTCTTTGCTGACACCCTCTTTGATAGTAGTAGGTGCGTTGTCGACAGCCTCTTTGGCCTCTTTGAGACCGAGTCCCGTAACTTCACGTACGACTTTGATGACGTTGATCTTCTTCGCACCCGGGCTTGCAAGGATGACGTCGAATTCGCTCTGCTCTTCGGCTGCGCCGCCGGCTTCACCGCCGGCTGCACCGGCCACAACCATCGGTGTAGCTGATACGCCGAATCTCTCTTCGAACTCTTTGACCAGTTCGTTAAGCTCAAGTACGGAAAGACCTTCGATATATTCAAACAACTCTTCTTTGGTGATTGCCATTTCTCATCTCCTGTTAGGAATTTTTTTTCTCTGTGGCGGTCTATGCCGCATCTATCAGGCAGCTTCTTCCGCCTTCTTCTTCGCGAGATTGTCGAGTCCGCAAACGAGGTTGCGAATGGGTGCGGTCCAGACGGACAGCAGCATTCCGAGAAGCTCTTCGCGTCCGAGAAGCTTGCTGTACTCGACGATTTTGGCCGCATCGACAACCTCTTCACCGATAACCCCGCCTTTGATTACGAACTTGTCGTTCTCCTTGGCGAACTTGGCCACAGCCTTTGCGGTTGCTATGGGATCTTCACCCCAGACGGCCATATTGGTTTCGTTGAGTTCCACGCCCTCGACACCGGCATTCCTGAATGCGATCTGAGCCAGCGTGTTTTTGATGACGCGGGCACCCAGACCGGCCTCGTAGCCGATCTTTCTGAACTCTTCGAGCTCTTTCACACTCATGCCTTTGAAGTCGCATATAACGACACAGCCGGCACTTTTGAACGCATCGGAAAGTTCAGATACGAGTCGTTCTTTTTCGCTTCGGGTCATATTTCCTCCTTTCCGACAGAGACTTCAAGAAGGGCGGCCGAAGCCGATTAAGCTTACGCCCCTAACTATCTCCAGTCTAAGATAAAACCTATTCTCGACAAAAGTGTCGTAATCTGTTTAAAGAGTTAACCTATTTTATATCCATAAGCTCTTGCGCATCTAACTTAACCGAAGGGCTCATTGTCAATGAAAGAGCTGCATTTTGGATATATTTGCCTTTTGCCGCGGCAGGCTTCTGCCTGTTGATGGCGGTAACGAATGCCTTGATGTTTTCAGCCAGCTGTTCGGCATCGAAACTCGCTTTCCCTACGCCGGCATGTATGTTACCCTTTTTGTCCACACGGAAGTTAACCTGGCCGCCTTTTGCATTTTTGACCGCTTGTGCGACATCCATCGTAACGGTTCCGGTCTTGGGGTTCGGCATGAGACCTTTGGGGCCGAGGATTCGCCCTATCTTACCTACTTGACCCATCATATCGGGCGTTGCTATAACAATATCGAAGTCTATGTTTCCGTTCTGAACCTGCTCGACCAGGTCCTCAGCTCCTACAACGTCGGCACCCGCCTCTTTTGCTTCATCCGCTTTGGCCCCTTTCGCGAAAACGGCTACACGTACGTTTTTGCCGGTACCGTGCGGGAGGACCACCGCACCGCGTACCATCTGATCCGCATGTCTGGGGTCGACATTGAGCCTGAGGGCCAGTTCAACCGTCTCGTCGAACTTTGCAGACTTGAGATCTTTGACCAGCTTGGTCGCCTCTTCGATCGAATATGTTTTATCTGTATCTATCTTTTCGAGCAGCTTCTGTACTCTTTTGGAAACTTTTTTGGACATCTATTTTCTCCGCAAATTTTTTTTGCTACCGCATCTTTTAGATCTTGCGGTGAAGATCTTTTAGTCTATAACCTCTACACCTATGCTTCTGCAGCTGCCCTCTATAATTTTGGCGGCAGCCTCTTCGTCATGTGCGTTCAGGTCGTCCATCTTCGTTTTAACGATATTGAGAATCTGTTCTCTGGTGATCTTGCCCACTTTGTTTTTGAGCGGGTTGTCACTACCTTTTTGGAGGTTGATCTCTTTTTTGATAAGATCCGTAACCGGCGGCTTCTTGGTAACGAAAGTAAAGCTTCTGTCTGAATAGACTGTAATGACGACCGGGATGTTGTAGCCCATCATATCTTTTGTCTTTTCGTTGAAAGCTTTACAGAACTCCATAATGTTAACACCTCGCTGACCCAGTGCCGGGCCTACCGGAGGAGAGGGGTTCGCTTTGCCGGCAGGTATCTGCAGCTTGAATTCATCAACAACTTTTTTTGCCATTGCCTTTTCCTTCTTCTGAATTTAGATGATTTTTTCGACTTGCGAATAGAGTATCTCGACCGGTGTACTTCTACCGAATATCGAAACGTTCAGTTTCAACTTGCCGTGTTCGAGGTCGTACTCTTCGACCATACCGGTAAAGTTGGCGAACGGCCCTTCGACAATCCTGACCATTTCACCCGGCTCGAATGAAATTTTAGGCTTGGGAGCCGCACGGTTTTGTACCTTGTCGAGTATATTCGCGACATCCGTTTCGCTTAGCGGAGTCGGCTTCTTGGACTCTCCGATAAAACGTGAGACCCTCGGAAGCGACTGTATCTTGTGCCAAAGATCGGTATCGAGATCCATTTTGGCAAAGACATAGCCGGGGTAAAGCGACCTTTCTGTTATCTTCTTCTGGCCGTTCTTTACCTCGATTACATCTTCAGTCGGAACGACGATCTCTTCGATTCTGTCCCGGATTCCGAGCTGTTCCGCCATCGTTTCGATAGCGCGTTTTACGCTCTGCTCGCTTCCGGCGTAGGTCTGTATCGCATACCATTTATGTGCCATTTAAACCCCTTTTCAGATCAGGGCAGAGAGTGATGCGGACATGATGACATCAATCAATGCAAGGAAGAGTGATATGACGGTCACTACAACGAAAACGGCAAAAAAAGCCTGCCGAACCTGCAGTTTCGTCGGAAAAATAACTTTAGAGATTTCAATTTTGGCATGGTTGATATAGCTGATCAATTTTTCCATGATTTCATTTCCTTAACGTGGCAGGGCAGGAGGGACTCGAACCCCCAGCACTCGGTTTTGGAGACCGATGCTCTACCATTGGAGCTACTGCCCTAAAAAAGCCAACCCGTCCCGGGTTTAGCTTTTGAGTTTCACCTCTTTGTGAAGTGTGTGCTTGTTACAGCGCGGACAAAACTTTTTAGTCTCGAACTTTTCGGTGTGAGTCTTGGAGTTTTTGCTTGTCGTGTAGTTTATCTCTCCGCACTCGCTGCATTTGAGCCCAATATTGATTCTCATATCTTCTTGTCCTTAGGCAAAGGCGGCCGTCGACCGCCTTTAGATTCTTTGATTATGCGAGGATTTTGGAAACAACACCTGCGCCGACGGTACGTCCGCCTTCACGGATCGCGAAGCGTGTACCCTCTTCCATCGCGATAGGAGCGATAAGCTCTGCCTCGATTTTAACATTGTCACCGGGCATTACCATCTCTGTTCCTTCCGGCAGTTTGATAGCACCGGTAACGTCTGTAGTACGTACGTAGAACTGCGGGCGGTATCCGTTGAAGAACGGAGTGTGTCGTCCACCTTCCTCTTTTGTAAGTACGTAGATCTCGGCTTCGAATTTCGTGTGAGGAGTGATTGAGCCGGGCTTACAAAGAACCATACCGCGCTCGACCTCCTCTTTTTTTGTACCGCGAAGAAGTACACCGCAGTTGTCGCCGGCTTCACCGCACTCCATCTCTTTACGGAACATCTCGACACCCGTTACCGTAGTAGACTGGGTATCTCGGATTCCGACGATTTCGATTGTGTCACCGACACAAACTTTTCCGCGCTCGATACGTCCGGTTACGACGGTACCGCGACCGGAAATTGAGAAGACGTCTTCGATCGGCATAAGGAAATCTTTGTCAGTTTCGCGCTCAGGAGTAGGAATGTACTCGTCAACAGCGTCCATGAGCTCGAGTATCTTCTCGCTCCACTCGCCGAGTGTGCCGCTTTTCGCCTCTTCGAGTGCTTTGAGAGCTGAACCTGCGATCACCGGAGTGTCGTCACCCGGGAAGTCATACTCGTTGAGAAGTTCGCGGATCTCCATTTCGACAAGTTCGAGCAGCTCTTCGTCGTCTACCATATCCGCCTTGTTCATGAATACTACGATGTAGGGAACACCGACCTGGCGGGACAGAAGAATGTGCTCACGAGTCTGGGGCATCGGGCCGTCAGCCGCTGAAACAACCAGAATCGCTCCGTCCATCTGAGCTGCACCGGTAATCATGTTTTTGACGTAGTCTGCGTGTCCCGGGCAGTCGACGTGCGCGTAGTGTCGCTTCTCGGTCTCGTACTCGACGTGAGACGTAGCGATCGTAATACCGCGCTCACGCTCTTCCGGAGCGTTGTCGATCTGATCGTAATCCATA
>JALSXE010000229.1:0-3656 GCA_027072755.1 Campylobacterales bacterium
GATTCTGCGAGGACTTCGTGAGCGCCTCGAAGCGTTTCACAACGTTACGATTCTCGACAGTGCGCTGGTCGCGGCGGCCAAGCTGTCGGCGCGCTACATTACCGACAGATATCTGCCCGACAAGGCTATAGACCTTATAGACGAGGCGGCCGCGGAGCTCAAGATGCAGATAGAGAGCGAGCCGAGCGAACTTGCGCGGGTAAAACGCGAGATCAGCCAGCTGCAGGTCGAAAAAGAGGCTCTTATGATGGAGGAGTCCAAAAAGAGCGAATCGAGACTAGCGGAGATCGAGAAGGAGCTTGCGGATCTCGAGGAGAAGAAGCGAAAGCTCGAGGCTCAGTTCGAGACCGAGAAGAAGGTCTTCAACGATATAGCTCATATAAAGGTGGAGATAGACAAACTCAGGAGTGAAGCGGAGGCGGCCAAACGTAACGGCGACTACAACAGGGCCGCCGAAATCGAGTACGGCAAGATCCCGCAGCTCGAAGAGCAGCTAAAGCAGCTAAATGAGCAGTGGGATAGAATGCAGAAAGAGGGAACGCTTCTGAAAAATGCGGTTGATGAGGAGATGATAGCCAAGATAGTCAGCCGCTGGACTCAGATTCCGGTTACGAAGATGCTCCAGAGCGAGAAAGAGAAGATTCTGCATGTTGAAGATGTTCTGGCGGAAGATGTAGTGGGCCAGGAGCAGGCGATAAAAGCGGTCGCCCGTGCCATCAAGCGCAACAAGGCGGGATTGAGCGAGCAGAACAGGCCGATAGGAAGCTTCCTCTTCCTCGGTCCCACAGGGGTCGGAAAGACCCAGACCGCCAAAACTCTGGCGAAGTTCCTGTTCGATACCGAAAAGTCGCTTATTCGAATCGATATGAGCGAATATATGGAGAAGCATGCAGTCAGCAGACTGGTAGGTGCGCCTCCAGGATATGTGGGGTACGAAGAGGGCGGACAGCTTACCGAAGCCGTACGCAGAAAGCCCTACAGTGTAATTTTGTTCGACGAGATAGAAAAGGCGCACCCGGATGTATTCAACGTGCTTCTGCAGGTGCTCGACGACGGAAGGCTTACCGACAACAAGGGTGTGACGGTCGACTTTAGAAATACGATCATAATATTGACGTCGAATATCGCGAGCGACAAGATTATGGAGTTTAGAGACCCCGAAGATCGTGAAAAGGCGGTCAGGGATGAACTGAAGATGTACTTCAAGCCCGAATTTTTGAACAGGCTGGACGACATCATAATCTTCAACCCGCTCGACAAGACGGCGATAACGAAGATAGTAGATATCCTCTTTAGAAACATAGAGGCCAAACTCGAAGAGAGGGATATCAAAGCTTCGCTTACGGAAGCTGCAAAAGAGCGCATAGCCGAAGCGGGCTTCGACCCGGTCTACGGTGCAAGACCGCTCAAGAGGGCTCTTTACGAGCTTGTAGAGGACAAGCTAGCGGAGCTGATTCTCGAAGAGAAGGTCAAAGAGGGCGACAGTGTCGTTTTCGATGCTCAAAACGGCGAAATCGTAGCTCTTGTAAACAGATAAACCGATCTCTCCACGGCCGCCTTGAGGCGGCCTCTGCTTCTACTCCCGATATCCACATTGTACAAATGAAAACGGAATTTACTCTGCAATTACGCTGTATGTGGAATTCGGCTCAATACTTCATATCAAAAATGAAAATCGTCCGTTATATTTCACAAGAGTGAAGCTGCATGGAAAGCAAATAGTTTTGATAAGGGCAGGAAATTTTGAGGGGGAATCGAGTATCATACCGTTATGCTTTCCATTTCGAACAGACCCGGGAATTTTGAAAATATAAGTGCAGGACTCTTTTTCTGCCTCAGCATACTTCTGGCCGTTTTGCCGCAGGCCGCTATGGGTGCACAGAGTCTGCAGGATGTTATAGACAATGCGCCTGGCGGATCTTCGGTAGAGCTTCCTGCCGGAAGATTTTACGGCCCTGTAACGATAAGAAAGCCGCTTGTTCTAAAGGGCAGCGGCTCTATGAGCGTTATAGACGGAAAAGGAAGCGGTACCGTAATAACGGTTCTCTCGTCCGATGTGACCATAGAGAATCTGGCCGTACGAAACAGCGGGAAACAGCGCTACTCACTCGATGCGGCGATTTTTGTGGGCGGAGCGAAACGTGTAAGCATACAAGGCTGCTCGATAGAGAACACACTCTTTGGAATAGTTCTCTCGCAAAGTGACGGCTGTAGAGTCAGGGATAACAGTATCTCCTCATACAGAGAGGATGTCGTGGACAACAGGGGTGACGGCATCAGACTCTGGCTCTCTAACGGCAATATCATAGAGAGAAACAGGCTCATGAGAAGCAGAGATCTATCCCTGATGCGCTCAAATCACAACATAATCGAATCCAACTCCATCAGGCAGAGCCGTTACGGCATCTATCTGCAGATGTGCGAAGATACATCCGTAATCGGAAACGAGATAGTCTCCAACTATGTCGGTATCTTGAGTAGCGGTTCGAAAGATACGAAAATTACCGGCAACTCGATTATAAAGACCCACCTTGCTACAGGTGTCGGAATCGTGATCCGGGGCGGAGGCAGACACGAGATTTTTCACAATACGATCATGAGGCACGCCCAGGCGTTCTATATCGACACTTCCGCGGCTGAACGGGGCATGAAGCGATATATCGAGTACAACAGGATCTCTTTGAACAACGAAGCTTTCCATTTTCATACGATCATAAAGAACAACACGATCAGAAACAACGACATTACCGACAATCTTACAGATGTGGTAAAAGATATTCGGCATACGAAGAGTTACGGTAACGATGTATCGCTGAACTACTGGGACAGATACCGCGGTTTCGATATGGACGGTGACGGTATCGGAGACACTCCTCACAATGTTCTGGTCTATGCGGACCGACTTTGGCAGTTCGACCACCATCTCAAGTTTTTCTATGCCACACCGGTACTTTCGATAATCGACTTTATAGAACGGCTGGCACCTTTTAGCGAACCTGTTCTGCTTATGAGAGATGCCAGCCCCCGGATCTCTCCCGTTGACTTCGGAGAGTGAGTCCGACTTCTTGTAATCCCGCAAACTTGCACAAAAAGTACACACTAACGTATTAATATGAACTACCGTCACCCCGGTTCGTATCTATACGGGCGGCAGTCGGAATATGCAAAAGGAGGGGCACGATGCGTAATTTCGGTTTAAATCTGTTTCTGGCACTTCTGCTGGCCGCAGGAGTCGCGGCGGCGGGAGATTCACAGTGGCACAAGAGAGTTGACGGTTTAAGCGTCTATCTTGGTGTGATACCTTCCCAGTTCATCAAAGGGGATGAAAAAGAGATGCACGGCGGAGCCAAAGGAGATGATAGTTACCATGTTCTGGTTGCTCTATTCGATGCAAAGAGCGGCAAGCGCATAGGTGATGCGACTGTGAGGGCGACGGTTGCGTCTGTTGGAATGAGAGGAGTCAAAAAGAGCCTGGAGCCTATGAACGGAGAGCTCCTTAGCTACGGTAACTACTTCACTCTCGATAGACCCGGCCGATACGATATAGAAGTTGAAATTTTGCGAAAAGGGGTTGAAAAACCCGTTATCGCCGATTTCCATTTCGAAAGAGGCGAAGAGTGAAAGCATCGCGGCGGTAAACAGCGCAGAGGGTATGA
>JALSXE010000230.1:0-13807 GCA_027072755.1 Campylobacterales bacterium
GTGTGTTCATGGAGTTTGCCGTAAACATTCCGGAGCACGATCCTCCGCTCGGGCACGCTTCGCACTCTATCTCGTAGAGTTGCTCGTCGGTTATCTTCCCTTTCGCGTGTTCGCCGACCGCTTCAAAAGCGGTTGCCAGATCTATCGGAGTACCGTCTTTTAGATGACCCGCCTTCATCGGGCCGCCGGAGACGAAAATCGTGGGGACGTTGACACGAAGTGCACCCATTACCATGCCGGGGACGATCTTGTCGCAGTTTGGAATGCAGATGAGTGCATCGAGTTTGTGGGCGTTCATCACGGTTTCGATGCTGTCGGCTATGATCTCTCGGCTCGGAAGGCTGTATAGCATACCGTCGTGCCCCATCGCTATTCCGTCGTCGACGCCGATCGTATTGAACTCGAACGGGACTCCGCCCGCTTCCCTGATCGCCTCTTTGACTATTCGCCCATACTCCTGAAGAAAGAAGTGGCCCGGAATGATATCTATATAGCTGTTGGCCACCCCGATGAACGGCTTGTCGAAATCCTCGTCTTTCAGACCGGTCGCACGCAGAAGGCTGCGGTGCGGAGCCCTTTCGAACCCGCGTTTTATAATATCGCTTCTCATATCACTTTCCCATATTTGAATTTGCGTCAATTATATCGAAAAAGCACTTTAAAGCCGGGTTGCCGACATGGAAAAGAGCTCCCCGCCCTTTTTGCTCTTTACATACCGAAAAATTTGGGCTATAATACCGATCCCAAAAATATGCGGGAGTAGCTCAGTGGTAGAGCACGACCTTGCCAAGGTCGGGGTCGCGGGTTCGACCCCCGTCTCCCGCTCCATATTTTTGAAGTTTTCTTTTACAAAGCACGATATTCAAGTGAAAACTGTTTAAAGGTGTCCTGCCGGATCGGTTGCACAACGATTTGGCAAAAAATCGCCGGGGCGGTTCTGTGTAGTTTCGGACAGCAGGCCGTTTACGATTTTTTGCCCGGATGGCGGAATCGGTAGACGCAAGGGACTTAAAATCCCTCGAACATCTGTTCGTGCCGGTTCAAGTCCGGCTCCGGGCACCATTTTAGAAGGCGACATAGCCAAGTGGTAAGGCACGGGCCTGCAAAGCCCTGATCCCCGGTTCGAATCCGGGTGTCGCCTCCAGAATTGTCTGGCGGTATAGCCAAGTGTCAAGGCAGCAGCCCCGCAAGGCTGTGATCTCCGTGTTCAATTCCGGATACCGCCTCCATATCTACACTGTGCGGGGGATGGCTGAGTGGTCGAAAGCGGCGGTCTTGAAAACCGTTGAGGGTAACACCTCCCAGGGTTCGAATCCCTGTCCCCCGGCCACTTTCCGAAAAGATCATGAGTTTTGGATTTCGAACCGACGGTTAAAAGTCCAAAATCCGCTATCAGGATTTTAGATAGAGAGGTGGCCGAGTGGTCGAAGGCGCACGCCTGGAACGCGTGTGTGGCGCAAGCCACCGAGGGTTCGAATCCCTTCCTCTCTGCCATTTCAGACAGCGGCGTTCAGTCCGTCGAGGCGGGTTGAACGCTCCTCTTCAGACCTGTGCAACGGCGCGGTAGGACACCGGGTCAGGACGGGAACGTAGCAGCCCACCCTGCCCCGCCGGGTGCCGCAGTAATCTGGAGGGGAGTCTTATCTACATACTTCTTACATCCAGAAAAGATCCGCTCTCATACTCTTTTGCCTTTTCAAGCGCATCGACGATCCTTTTTGCCGCATCTTCCGGATTTTGAATCGGTCCATCTTTCAACCTTTTCACGGACTTGTACTTTTCAGCGTCGACCTCCTCTATGATGTGCCTGACCATCGCGGTATCGACAACACCGGGCGCAAGCGCGGTTATATGGGTATCGGGCATTTCACGGGAGTATAGCCTAAGCAGCATGTTCAGAGCCGATTTCGACAGAGAGTAGCCTCCCCAGCCCCTGCTGGCGTTTACGGCCGCACCGGAGGAGATACCTACGATCTGGTCTACTCTTAGGGGGAGTTCGTTGAGCGTATCTATCACGATCTTGTTGGCCCAGACGTTTACTCTCATAATCTCCTCGATCTCGTATAAGTGAGTATCCGACATCTCCTTTATCTCCCCGAGTACTCCCGCATTGAGAACGACAGTATCTATAAACTCTACATCGTTCAGGAGTCGCTGAAGTTTCGGTGCGATCGTTTCGAGAGCCTTCAGATCGATGCATTGATAGCGGAATCTCTCGTCTCTTATCGCCGGCCGGCTCTTTTTACCTACGCCGTATACATACGCCCACTTTTTCAGGAAGTGTTCGGCAAGGGCTCTACCTATGCCGGAGTTTGTCCCTGTTATAAGTACCCTCTTCATAAACTCTCTCCTCTTATGATACTTTTACCGATTTTACGCCATTTATGCAAGAATGATTGTAACAGAATTGAAGTTAAGATATCCACCGTGCATAATCCTTAGAAAAAATAGTAAAAAAACTTGACAATGATACTATAAACTTGTTATAATTTTATAAATCAATAAAAAGGAGGCCAAAATGTTGGTTACAAGATTCGACCCCTTCTCTGAAATCAGAGAGCTCGAAAGAAGACTTCTTGGAGCGGTAGAGGTTCCCGCAAAAGGTGAAAAAGAGGTGGTGAACGCGTTTGTTCCAACCGTCAATACACGCGAAGATGAAAACGCCTATGTTGTCGAAGTTGACCTTCCCGGTGTGAAAAAAGAGGATATCAAGGTCAATATCGATCAGGAGAAAAGGACACTGACCGTCTCCGGGGAGCGAAAGTTCAAAGAGGAGGTCAAAAAAGAGGACTACTATAAAATCGAGTCCAGCTACGGCAAGTTTATGCGAACCTTCTCTCTTCCTGAAAACGTAGATGCCGAAAATATCGATGCGAAAACGGAAGACGGAGTTCTTCATATAACGCTGCCCAAGATCAAAAAAGAGGAGAAAGAGGTCAAGGAGATCCCTGTAAAATAAGCTGAGAGGTCTGCGGACCTCTTAGCACCCACTTTTCAATTTTCTTCAAGTCCCCCTATGTTATAAATCTCCTAAACAGTAATCAGGAGATTCTATATGAGTGATATACTAAAAATAGGGAACTATCAATTCAAGAGCCGTCTTATTGTCGGAAGCGGGAAGTACCCCGATTTTCAAACTACCAAAGATGCCACGCTAGCTAGCGGTGCGGAGATGATAACTGTTGCGGTGCGACGTGTGAACATCACCAATCCCGACGAAGAGAATCTTATGGACTACTTCAAGGATACCGACGTCAAGTTTCTGCCCAACAGTGCCGGCTGTACGACCGCTGAGGATGCGATAACTCTCTTTCGTCTGACGCGAGAAGCGACAGGAATCGATCTTATAAAGCTGGAAGTCATAGGCGATACCCAAAAGACACTCTATCCTGATGTGATAGAGACGATAAAAGCATGCGAAGTGCTCTCGAAAGAGGGCTTTACGGTTATGGCCTATACGAACGACGACCCGATAATTGCAAAAAGACTCGAAGATGCGGGTGCCGCGGCCGTTATGCCGTTGGCGGCTCCGATAGGAAGCGGGCTCGGTGTTCAAAACAGGTATAATGTGGTATTCGTTCGTGAGGCTGTAGATGTACCGGTTATAGTAGATGCGGGAATCGGACAGGCGAGCGATGCGGCGGCGGCCATGGAGCTTGGCGCCGACGCCGTATTGACAAATACCGCCATAGCCCAGGCGAAAGAGCCGATAGTCATGGCCGAAGCGATGAAGCATGCGGTTATCGCCGGACGCATGAGCTATCTTGCCGGGCGTATTCCCAAGCGGCCGTACGCTACGGCTTCGAGTCCGGTTGACGGGATGATCCAGTTTTAACGGAGTGAGAGAAGGGCCGGCCATGCATTTCAATGGGTTGAATGAGCAGCGTACGTTTGAGGAGTGGATAGAGAAGAGTTATGCGAAAAGCTGTGTGGACAGAGAGTTGTATCGTCTAAGGAGGTACGGCAGTCCGATTACAATAGGCATGCTACGCTGTGAAGATCCGAAATTTGAGGAGAAGTTCTATCTACACAGTCGCAGGACCGACGAGGTCGTTCCTCTTGCAAAACGGCACTTTATGCTGCTTTTGGGCCATACGGAGGTTTCCGGAGCGATAAAGGCGGCCGAAAACCTTATGCTCTATATGGATTCACGGGAAGATAGAGAACGAATAGCCCTTACCCAGCTCAAAGAGGATGATGATCTCGAAGGTGCGATCAAGAGGCTTCTGATGCTCTTTGTCATGGCGAGCAGAGGGGAGGGGACTATTGTAGACGACTCCTCCCTTCTATATTGAAGTCCGCCTATATCTTCAAAACACCCATCATGTTCAGCATCATGAATATAAGAGCCAAAGGAGCTACATAACGTATGCTAAAGCGCCATACGGCGAAATAGCGGTCTCCCATCTCGTGCTCCAGAGCGGAGCGGACTCTCTCTTTTTGAAGTACATACCCGACAAATACGGCTATAAGTAGTCCGCCGAGCGGCAGCAGAATCGAGTCGGTGGTGTACTCCAGTATGTCAAATAGCGGCTTGCCCCCTATAGAGAAGAGATCTCCCCACGCTTTTGTGTAGCTAAGAAGGGCGCCTATCCCTACAATATAGTATGCAAACCCCGATATTGCCACAGCTTTGAAGCGTGTAGTGTCGAATCGGTCGATTATGTACTGAACAACAGGCTCTACAAGCGAGACGGCAGAAGTGAGTCCGGCAAACGATAGCGCTAAAAAGAAAAGAAGAGCAAGAAAGGTTCCGAGATGGTCAAAATTGGAAAGGACTACAGGCAGCGATATGAAAACCAGCCCAGGCCCCTGTGCGGCAGGTGCGCCCTCCTGGAAAAGGAACGTATATATAACCAGGCCGGCTACAAGCGCTATCAGGGTATCCATGAATGTTACAATGAGGGCGGTTTGCGTTATGCTCGTATTTTTCGGGAGTGATGCGGCGTAGGTCATAATCGCCCCCATTCCGAGCGAGAGGGTGAAGAAAGAGTGGCCGACCGCACGTACGATAGCTTCCGAGTTCAGCTTGCTCCAGTCGGGTTCGAACATGAAAGAGAACGCTTTTGAGAAGCCGTCGAGATTGAATGCGTAGATGAGCATGCCGAAAAGTATGATCATGAGTGCGGGCATCAGGATAAGGTTTATCTTTTCGATACCGCCTTTTATGCCGCGGTATACGACATAGGTGACTATCAAGGTCGCTACGGTGTGCCAGAAGATCTGTATTCCGGCTTCGTTTGCCACAAGATTGTCGAATGTGGCCTTTGCGGCGTCGGTGGTTGTAGGCAGACCGCCGAGCAGTTTGAAAAGGTAGTAGAATATCCACCCTATGACGACGGAGTAGAAGGTCATTATTATAAGGCCGTTGAAGCCCATGAATCCCGCATATTTCCACCCTTTTTTATCGGGCGGGGCCAGCCGTTCGAAGCTTCCTACCGTATCACGCCTTCCGAGAGCGCCTATGAGCATTTCGGCGATCATGACCGAGAAGCCGATGAAGGATATAGTGATGAGGTAGACGAGCACAAAAGCCCCGCCGCCGTACTCTCCCGTCATATAGGGGAACTTCCAGATGTTGCCCAATCCTACGGCGGAGCCTGCCGCAGCCATAATGAAACCAATCCGGCTAAACTGTGCAATTTTCATTTTTCAACCTCGGATCTTCGGAGAAATTTTGATGGATTATACCATTTTGTTGACATGCAAAGCCATTTTTACTATAATTGCAGTCCACTTTTTGTCGGGGTGTAGCGCAGCCTGGTTAGCGTACCTGGTTTGGGACCAGGGGGTCGGAGGTTCGAATCCTCTCACCCCGACCACGTGGCACGCTTCTCAGGCAGAGCGGACGGTGGGTGTAGCTCAGTTGGTTAGAGCACCAGTTTGTGGCACTGGGGGTCGTGGGTTCGATTCCCATCACCCACCCCATACGCCGAATCATCCCATGAAAATGTAATAGATGCCGTTTATGAGATGATAGAGTAGAGTATATTTTAGCGCCCGTAGCTCAATTGGATAGAGCGACGGACTTCGGATCCGTAGGCTGGGGGTTCGACTCCTCCCGGGCGCGCCAGCTATACGGATTGTGCGCCCATAGCTCAGCTGGATAGAGCAACGGCCTTCTAAGCCGTAGGTCTCAGGTTCGAATCCTGATGGGCGTACCATACGGAAAACGGAAAGCTGAAAGCGGAGAACAGATAATTGCTTTTTTTCCGTTGTCAGTCTACTGCATGCGGACGTGGTGGAATTGGTAGACACGCCAGACTTAGGATCTGGTGCCGCAAGGTGTGGAGGTTCAAGTCCTCTCGTCCGCACCACTTCAAACCCCTAAATAACGTACTTTCAAACCCCTAACCTCAAATCTATGCAGTTTTTGTGCACTTTTTTAACCCACTTTGATGTTAAGCGATTCGATAAATTTGGCCCGCCGCCTCCTTTCTCTTGGTATGTACCTCGCATAACGAGTTAACGTTGTATGGATGTCTTTATGACCCATCATGGCAGAAACCCACGGAATCTCTTCGCCTTGTTGAAGCATGATCGATGCGAAAGTGTGGCGTGTCTGATAAAGCACACGATAATTGATCCCACAAGTTCGCAATAAAGGCTTCCAGTGATACCTAACAAGTTTCTCATATTGGGTGAAATTGTCTCCATACTGGTTGAGAAAAATAAACCCGTTTTGTAGTCCTGTCAATTTGTACTGCTCTTTCAAGGCTTTTTCGACAATCTCAAGCATATCCACTTCTCGAACACTATTCTCTGTTTTTGGAGTGCTGATCGTTCCTCGGCTTACCGCGCGAGCAATTCGGATATCTCTCTCATGCCAGTTGACATCCTCCCACTTCAGAGCGAGCAGTTCACCAATACGCATACCGGTAAAAAAAGCCGTCGTCAGATAGTTTTTGAACCATCCACTGGCTGTATTGAGTAGAAGTTCGACCTCTTCGAGGCTAAACGGGTAAATTTCAGGTTTTAAAATCTTTGGTGATTTTACCCGATCGAATGGATTTCGTTCGATGATTTCATCGATAAAAGCGTCTTGTAAAATGCCCCGAAACACGTTACGGATATTCATGACATATTTGCCGCTAAGACCGGATTTAAGGAGCTTGGACTGCCAATGTTTCAGATCCATTGAGCGGATCTCATGCAGTTTCCATCCCCTGAAGTATGGTAATATATGACGTTCATAATCACCAATATATTTTTTATTGGTGCTCTCTTTTCGGTTAGCGGCACTTGCTTCTAACGAGATTTTTGCGAAATCCTCGAAGAGAATCTCCTTGTTAGGATCAGATGGCTTGCCGACAAGTTTTAAAAGAACATCATGGGCATTTCGTTTAACCCACGCTAAATTTGCTTTTGTCGCCGGCTTTTTCGTGCTTCTGCGGTAGAACTTGCCATTAATGCTACCTTGCACATAAATGGTGTTGTTCCGCACAAAGAGGCCGGTTTTGTTATAGCTTTTCATGACCGTTTCCTTTGAATTCTTGAAACGGCACTTCTGGCAATATAGATTTTATTGCCTATGTACTTAAAGTCCACTTCCGGTTCAAACTCACCATTTTGCAAACGCATCCAGAGTGATTGCCGGCTTATACCCCGATCTTTGGCGACATCGCTCATGCTGATCCACTCAGGTATTGCCATGATGGCCCGCTTGATCTGCTCTATCTCATGCCTGATTTGGATTAAAATCTGTCGATCTTCCATCATGCAGCCTTTAGATACTCCCGCTCCATCCGACCGACTCGGTTGATGATAAAATTTTCGTTTCGCATATAAAGAAGCTCGTCGCCATCGAAAATTTCCATGATTTTGTTATCGTCATCGATCGGAACGTAGATGGTAAGCTCTTTGTTTCGATGAAGTTTTGTTAAAGCGCATAGAGAAAAACGGCGATAAAGCAGACGATACAGCTTCAGTGGGGCAAGTGTCTTGCTACTGTTGAAACGGATGATTCGATGTTTGCTGTACCACGCATTCAAGTAACGTTCAGTGTCGCTAAGCTTCTCTTTTTTGGAAAGCGGGAGTGTTTTATTAATGTACTTCATGACATACGCCGAAGCGTCTTTAATGTCTGTTTGTATATCGTTGGCTTTTGGATCAAAAAGGCGTCTAAATGCACGAATAACCCGAGCAACCCTATCTGCTGGAACATAGAGTAATATATGGGTATGAGGAGTCCCGTCTTTGTGTGGCTCATTGACACGATAGTAGATGCGTTCTTCTTTTGAAAGCTCTTTTAGTACTCGATCCTGTCGAAGTTTGGCAAACATTTTGGTGAGAACCTTAACAGCCTCACGTGGTTCAGTGCCATTGTAATCTTCATTTTCGACAAGATTGCCAAATCGATCATGCTTCATACGATGATATTCACCAGGCAAAGTCAGTGTCATGAAGATTGGAACAAGACCACGCCTTTGAGCTTCGTTTACGAGAGTATTGACCCTGTTTTGTATTTCAGCATAGTATCTTTCCGGATTATGATAAGCTGAGATGACGATACTTTCCAATGGTAAACGCTTTTCGAGCACTTTATCGTATAGGTAGCTATATCGAAGGAAATCCCTTTGGTTTTTTAGCTTTTGTTGGACTTGTTGGTAGTCTTTTGATGTGAGACCATAGCGGTTTGTTTGTTGTGAAGTGTCCACAACTTTTTTATAAGTAGTCAAGAGGCCATCCCCTGCAATTCGTTCCGCCGCAAGCGGCGTCACGATTTGCAGTTGCTGGCCATTTTTTACTTGTTCAATCATTGCCTGCCTCCCCCAATGTAACAGCGATTTGGACTTTAATCTTTTCAATTTCGGCAATGATTGATTGGATAAGCAGATAGTGACCGATAGAAACTTCTTCCGATACGCCATCAAGCTGAAGCATGCTCAAAGCGTTAAGCTTGTAAATGATGTATTGCAGCTGATCTACCGGCTCTAATTCTTTTTGAGTATCGTTTTCGATATAATCCATTTCGTTACCCTCCAGGTAATATGTCCAGGAAAAGCGGTCAAACTACTTCCTGGATGTGCGCAGCTAACGGGTCGCTAACGCCCTCGCTGCGCTCGGTTGTTTCCCCAAAGTGTGCTTCGCTTCGCGAATTTCCTTTGTGGCCCTGTTGATCCCTCGGCCGGGCATGCGGGATGCGCGATCATACGCCATAGAACTTTACCGGCGTATTGTTTTCGGTAAAGAACTTGCAGCGCACCTGCACATTTTCACCCACCTTACCTTTATATTGCGGTATCAGATCATCCGGTATACTGATATCGTAAAGCTCAAGTTTTTTCTCCCCGTTTTTCAATTCGTTCATTGTTTGCAGTTGAAGGATGTATTTGCCCGGTTTTACTTCACCGGTCTCTTTATCTTTGAACTCTGGTTTTTGATATATGGATGCTAACAAACCTTCGATGATTACTGTCATGATTCACCCTCCAAAAAATTTTTCATCATTTTTAAACGGTTTATTTCGTCTCTGTAATTATCTATTGCTTGATATTCATGCGGATCATGAGCAAACTGTTCTAGTTCAGATAATTCAAGCATCATTTTGCTAAGTTGATTTCCCAAATAGGATGCGATAGAAGAATACATATCGCCGTTTTTATTCTCTTCGATAGCAGTTTCCATCAATGCGGTAAGCATCGCTGTCATCGAAACACCTTCGTCTTTACATAACTTCTCAAACTCTTTTTTGAGTTCACTGTTGACTTGAAATGTTACGGACACTTTGGTGTCACCTTCACGTTTTGCCTTTATTAATGCTTTATTTAGCATGGCTTACTCCTTAAAGTAACTTGTACAAGTATTTTATACAATAAGTATATTATTGTCAATACTTATTGTATTTGTGCAGAAAGTGTACACTTTTTTTTTCGATCACATTGACATTTTGTAAAGTCTTGGTATGCCAGAAGTACCGTAAGTACGTATTTAAGGGGAATAATGTAGTTGTTTAGGGAAGCGTTGTTTTGCGTTCAAGTCCTCTCGTCCGCACCACACTCACATAAGAAAATCAACTTTGTCGGCAGTGTTGCCCCAAGCTCCGCAGACGGTTCGCTTCAGCTCACAACGTCTTTGGGGAAACGGCTACAGATGCAAAGCAGTTTGTATCAGCTTCACGCAGTCTCGTGATCATACCCTGTATCTATCTACAACAAATTGAGTATAATAAATTCTACTGCATACAGCTGAAAGTTCAAACAGAGAGCAAAAATTCGCCTCTTTTGAAGTCGGGAGATTCATGTTCAAACTCTTTTTCGTCTCTTTGCTTCTGCTAACGGGCAGCTTTTCGGCCGCATCGCAGGATTTCAACGACTCTGAAGGCCTCGAGAGCGTACACGATACCATCAGCGAGTGGATATACCGTACATCCAACCGCATAGATATCTTCTTTTCCGGCAACAGTGAAGAGGTCTCACCGAAAAGCTCTACATACCTCGACACATCGTTCGACGCATATGCGGAGACATACAGATCTTCCAAATACAGATACAACATATCACTGAGGCTGCATCTTCCCAGAACTCAAAAAAAACTCAATCTCATGCTCGAAGATTTCAAGAAGACATCATCGGTAGACCTTCTGCAGAGCGCATCCCCGCAAAATTCGGTGACAAACAACGACTATCTTCTCGAGATTCAGTACCGTCAGCAGGAGTCGAAATATACACGCATAGGATATGGCGGGGGCATACGTTTCAGAAGCTTCAGACCCGACCCCTACGTCTCTTTGTATCTTAGCCGATCTCTATATTTTTCGAGAGAGTGGGAGCTTCTTTTACGCAACAAAACGCACTATTTCGCAGATTACAAACTGGACAACTCAGCTGAAATAGCTCTTATAAAGATAATCAGTGAAGAACTTCGATTCTCGTTCCGTAACATATACCGTTTTATAGAGCATGAGAATTATAGAAACGAGATTGTGAACACTCTCGCCTTGGAGCGGTTCATCACCCCCAAAAAGGGACTCGGCTACTTCTTCTCCGCTTACAGCAGCGGCGATACCGACTCCGTTTTCAAACTCGGTTATTACTACGTGGGAGTATCGTTCAGGCACTACTATTATCGGGACTGGGCATATTATCAGATAGAGGGCGGAGGTATGCTTAGAGAGAGCAACAATTTCAGCCCCTCGGCAAGGGCGATGTTCAAGATGGGATTTCTTTTCGGCAGACCGGATAGACTCGGCAAAAAGTTCAGGTAGCGCTTTTAAACTACCTCTTTTTGACACTGTCAGAGAGAAGTACGCCGATCCACTTCGTCGATTCGGAGGTTTCGAGGGCGAATTTAACGATCATCGTAAGAGGCACCGCCAGAAGCATACCCACCTTTCCGAAAACCCACCCCCAAAAGACCAATGACAAAAAGACAACCAGTTCGGAGAGCTCCAAACCTTTGCCCATAAGTTTCGGCTCCAGAATGTTTCCGATTACGGTATTTATGACAAGAAACCAGCCCGCTACCCAGATAGCGTCCGCGAAACCGTGCGTGGCAAGCGCTATCAAAACCGGGGGAACCGCCGCTATTATAGAGCCGATTACAGGAATGAAATTCAGGACAAATCCGCCCACACCCCACAAAATCGGGTACGGAATATCGAACCAGTATAGAACGGCTATAATCCAGATTCCGGTCAATGCACTCGTGACGGCCTTTAGAGTGAAGTAGTGGTTCAATCTTTCGGCAAACGCGTCTATCCTATCGGCAAACCCGGAGGCTCCGCTCTTTTCGATATATGCGATCTTCTCCTTTATATGAAAAGACTCTATCAGCATAAACAGTACCGTAAAGAAGATCAGAAACGAATTGGAGAGGATGGCGGTGCTGTTTTTAAGCAGCGAAAGAGTAAAAGAGAAGACTTTCTGGGGTTGAAGGAACTCGAAAAAGGCCTCTTTGTCTATAGTGATGCCCCAATCGTGCAGCTGAACGAGCCACTTTTGCAGATTCTGCATCATCGCCTGCTGCCAGCTCTCGGATTTGGCGAACAGATCGGCGATGTGTGTGCTTATCAAACCCGTAAGCGAGATAAAAAGAGCGAGCATAAAAACTATTATCAGTATGAAAGCGACAGGTTTCGGAACACCCTTTTTCATAAGAAAGTGCAGCGGAGGTGAGAGCAGAAGCGCTATGAAGACAGAGAGCATGAAAGGAACGATCAGAGGGGCGGCCGCCTTTATCCCGGCGATGAAGATCACCAGAGCCGCCAGCACCACGACAGTCCTGTATATGGAGGGTGCGCCCATCGCATTGCTCCTTATAGCTAAAAGAGCACCCCTAAGGGGGGCCCTTTAGCAATCAGTTGAATATAGAGATCAAAACGCCGGCGGCGACTGCGGAGCCGATAACACCGGCGACATTGGGGCCCATTGCATGCATCAGCAGAATATTGCCAGGTTTTTCGTCCATTCCCACCTTGTTTACGACCCTTGCAGCCATGGGAACGGCAGAGACGCCGGCTGCACCTATCAGCGGATTGATAGGTTCGGAAGAGAGTCTGTTCATCAATTTTGCCATAAGAACTCCGGCTGCCGTACCCACCGCAAAAGCGACAAGACCTAGAATAAGGATGCCCAGCGTATCGCCTACCAGGAACTTCTCGGCAGCCAGCTTCGAGCCGACGCCCAGGCCGAGAAGTATTGTGACGATGTTTATAAGAGCATTTTGCATTGTATCGCTAAGTCGATCTACGACCCCCGACTCTTTAGCGAAGTTACCGAATGCGAACGCACCTATCAGCGGAGTGGACTCGGGCAGCAGCAGTATGCTGAGGCCGAGAACTATCAGCGGAAGGAAGAGCTTTTCGAGCCTGTGAACCTTGCGCTGCTGCTTCATAACGATCACCCGCTCCTCCTTGCTCGTCAAAGCTTTCATGATGGGAGGCTGTATGACAGGAACGAGCGCCATATAGGAGTAGGCCGCCACCGCGATCGCTCCGAGCAGATCGGGTGCGAGCTTCGTGGCTATGAATATCGATGTAGGCCCGTCGGCGCCTCCGATTATCGAGATCGCCGCACAATCTTGAAGCGAGAAGTCGAATAGCGGAGTAAACTGGCTAAGTGCCGCCGCCCCGACAAGCGTACCGAATATGCCGAACTGTGCCGCACCGCCCAGAAGCGCCGTTTTCGGGTTTGCGAGCATCGGGCCGAAGTCGGTCATCGCACCCACCCCCATGAAGATCAGCAGAGGGAAAAACTCGTTCGCTATACCGGCATTGTATATGACCCCCAGAAATCCGTGTTCCGCGGTCATGTTGGCCATCGGAATGTTGGCAAGCAGCCCGCCGAAACCAATGGGGATCAGGAGTAGCGGTTCGAACCCCTTGGCTATAGCGAGATAGAATAGGACGAGTGCTATACCTATCATTATTATCCGGCCCCAGCTTTGGTGGAACTTGCTAACCTCTTCCCCCTCTCCGTTAACCACACCCTCTTTAGGATTGGTAAATGCGTATATGCCTGTCGTTTTGTAAAAAGAGGAGAGCAACTGCCACATGCCTTTGTCGTGGCTTTCAGAATGGGCCGCCTCCATACTCTTCTCTACGGCCGCAGCCGCCGGCTGGTGCTCATCGGCAGATACCTGGGTCGTGAAAAGTGTGAAAAAGAGCAGCAGCGCTGCAACCAAACTTCTTTTCATCGCTCTATCCTTACTCTACGAGCGCCAGAACCTGACCCTCTTGTACAGCCTGGTTTGTCGCAACGTTGATCTTCGCTATCGTGCCGCTTTTCGGAGAGGGAACATCTATCTCCATCTTCATCGCTTCGAGAATCATTATGACCTCGCCCTCTTCCACGCTGTCACCCGGGTT
>JALSXE010000231.1:0-3559 GCA_027072755.1 Campylobacterales bacterium
GCCCAGATCAGTCCGAATCCCAACGTTATCGCCATCGGCTGCAAAATCAATGCCTGCCCGGAGGCGAAAAACATTAGTGAAGAGAGCCCAAGAACCGTCGTTATGGATGTCAGCAGAATCGGTCTGAGTCTCAGCTTGGCCCTCTCCAGCAGCGAATCCAGGTCTTTGCACTTTTTTATGAAATCTATCATTATCAGACCGTCGTTTACGACGACTCCCGAGAGCCCCACTATACCTATGAGACTCGGCATCGTCAGGTTTATTCCCATGATATAGTGGCCTATCAGAACACCGAGTATCGAAAGCGGTATCGTCGAGAGTGTTATCAGCGGCAGAGCGATCGAATCGAACATCCAGACGAGTGCTACAAAGATCAGAAAGATCGCTATGACCGCCGACTGTATGATCTCCCGTTTTACGGTTCGGTTCTCCTTCTCTTCACCTTTTATATCTATAAAGACCCCCTCTTTTTCGAGACTCTTGAAAAGCGGAGCGAGTCTCTCCATCACCTCGGCGGATGTGACGAGACGCTTGTTCAAAGAGGCATAGACGGTGCTGACCCTCTCTCCGTCGACTTTGAAGATCTTCGCAAAACTCCTCTTTCTCTCAAAATCCGCTATCTCGTAAAGCTTCACCCACTCCATGCGGCCCGGAACCTGAAGTTCGAAGCGCTTCAGCGTCTCGTACCGATCCTTGCCCAGATCTTCCATGCGGATGCGTACCAGACCCTCGTCGTTGAACATCTTCGCATACTCGCCTTTTAGAAAAAACGGCTGAAGCGCGGCGGTCAGGGCACCTTCGGTAAACCCGAGCCTCTGACCGTAGCTGTTAAGCCTTAGCTTCAGCTCGTCTTCACCCTCTTTCGCATCGTCGCTTATGTTCTGCACCCCCTCGATTTTAGAGAGCTCCTCTTCCACCTTTTTGAGCGCCGAACGGACCTTTTGGGCATCACCACCGAAAGATATCTCGATATCGCTCTTTACGATACCGGCCTGCGGAACTATCACATTCAACTCTTTAAAGAGCGGTCCGTAGCTGTCCTTTTTATGCCTGAAGGGCTCTACGATCTTCTGAATCTGTGCCGCTACCTCCTGCGCCGAACGCTTTCTCATCATGTCGGAGTCGTTGTATTCAGGGCTTAGATACGGGTTTATATAGCGGTCGAAAAAGTTTTTCGGCACCGGTTCATGAAGATTTACAAATATATGAAACAGATTGTCCGCATGCTCCCCTTTGTTGTTGCTGTCTACCTTCAGCCCTATTACTGCGGTTATCGAAGATACATCCTCTTCGGGAAGCCTCTTGAGCAGTTCCCGCTCCAGTTGTGTGACTATCTTTTCGTTTTCGAAGAGGTCGTTGTTTATATCTACCTCGCCGTTTACATATATCTGGGTGGTGTCGAAATCGGGAAAGAGCTGAAAACGGCTCTGCTTTGCAAGCAGGTAGGTCGCAGATCCGATAAAAAGAAGCATTAAAGATATGGAAAGATACCTGTGTCTGACCATGGGGCGCAAAATAGCCGCGTAGATTTTATAGTTTTTCTCCCAGAAGCGGCGTGTGAAGCTTGCTTCTTTTGTCGGTTTGAGTATATCTTTCGCATGCAGAGGAAGAAAATAGAACGCCTCGAAGAGCGAGCTTAAAAGCAGAATGCTTATCATGACCGGAAGCACTTTTATGAACTCACCCAGTTTGCCGCTGAGCATCAGAAGCGGCAAAAACGCGAATACGGTCGTCATCGTGGCGGTAAGAACCGCGGGGAACATCTCCACGGAACCTTTTATGGCCGCCTCTTTCGGCTCCATCCCCTCTTCTATATAGCGATAGATGTTTTCGGCGACGACGATAGCTTCGTCCACGAGCATACCCAGGGCTATCAGAGTACCCAGAAGCGTGAGCATATTGAGACTGTAGCCGAGAATCTCGGAGGCGACCAGACCTATCATGAAACTAACCGGAATGCCTACCGCGACGACGAGTGCGATTCTGGCATTGACGAAAAGAAGCATCGACAAAAATACGAGACTCAGACCGAAGATTATATTGGAGACTACGGTATTTAGTCGGTTCTTTATCCATATGGAAGTATCGGTGTAGACATTGAAGGTAAGATTCTCATACCGCTTAGAGTAGCCCGAAAGCAGCTCTCTTATCTGCTTTGAAAGGGCTATCGCGTTGCCCTCTTCAGACTTGCTTACCGAGATGGAGACGTTTTTTATACCGTTGAAGTGTGATATCTCAGACGGATCGCTCAGTGTAAACCTCACCTCAGCGATATCTTTGAGCCTGATCGTCTTTCCGTCTACCCTTAAAAGCGTCTCACTCAGGGCCTTCGCATCTTTCTCCCCGTTTATCGTGCTTACGAAAAGGTGGTTGCCCCGCTCCTTGATCGAGCCTATCGGAAATATGGAGGCGATATTCGACAGAGCGCTTACGACAGAGCGCTTCGTAAGTCCGTAAGCCGCAATCTTTTCGGAATTCAGAAGTATGTCGAGCTCATCGTCGGCATCGCCGTAGACGGCTATGTCGCTAAGGTCCTTGAAGTCGGCCAGGTCGCTCTTAATCTCCCGGGCAACCTGAAGCAGCCTCTTTTTCGGAACCTCGCCGGCTACCGCTATGATAACGAGAGGAAAACTTCTTTTAGCCACCTTTGCTATGGGCTCGTCCATATCCGCAGGCAGATCCCGCCGGATATTTGCAACTATATCTTTAACGTCACTTAGAGCCAGGTCCGCATCGTTTCCCGGCTTGATGTCGGCACCTATCGAGAAAGAGCCGTTTTTGATCACGGACTCTATGGTATCTATTTCGCTCAAATTCTTCAGACCGTCCTCTATCGAGTGTACGGCCATCTTGTCGAGCAGGTCCGCACTCGCACCGGAGTAGTGGCCGGTTACGACTATTCTGTCGAGGTTTGCGGGAGGAAATATCTCTTTGGGTATGTTAATATAGGCAAAAATGGAGAGAATGAACATAAAGACGAGAAATATATGGTTGAGTATAGGCTTCTCGATGGCGAAGCGTACAAACTTCTCTATCATCGGAGTTTGCCTAAAAAATGGTGTCGAGGATCTGATTTTTGACCTTCAGACCCTCGACTTTGCGGCTAAGGAGTTTGTGCTCTTCGAGAAGAGCACCGTACTGGGTCTCGAGACGGTCGATGGCACGGCTTTCGTAATAGATCGAATTTCGCAGATATATCTTCGGCATTAAAAGAAGGAGAGTTATGAAAATCGTGATGATGACGATAAATAGAAACTGCCAATCCGCCGTGCCATCGTAAACGGTCTCACTGATACTATCGGCCAATTCCATCTTTTCTTTAATGCTTTCATGCATAAAATTTTCAGCGACCTTTTTTTCACCCATTTTAACTCTATTGCCCCTTGAAATGAAAACATCTCAGTTTCGCGCTTCTGCTTCGCGGGTTGCGCTCGAGCTCCTCATCCGTAGCCGTCATGGGTTTTCTGCCCGGCATCTCTCCCAATTCATGACTGCCTCCGCATTCGCACCTGTAGACTCCCGAAGGGCAGACACACTTTCGGCTCGACTTCCTGAAACG
>JALSXE010000232.1:0-3554 GCA_027072755.1 Campylobacterales bacterium
TCGTAGACATCATCGGGCAGGCCGGAAAGACGATAAAAGAGATCATCGAAAAGTTCGAAGTGAGTGTGGATCTTGACCGTAAAGAGGGAGAGGTGAGGGTCGCCGGACCGAGCAAAGCCAAAGTCAAAGCGGCGTGTGACCACATAAAGAGTCTGACCGAAGGCGGCGGAGCCAAAAAAGAGATACCGCAGTTCGAGATAGACAAACCGCTAAAAGGAAGGGTGAAAAAACTGGTCGACTTCGGTGCGTTCATAGAGCTTCCGGGAGGAGTGGACGGACTGCTGCATATATCGAAAATCTCGAGAAAACGGATTGGACACCCGAGCGAAGTGCTGCATGAAGGGCAGGAGATAGAGGTGGTCGTCAAGTCGCAAAAGGGGCACAAGATAGAGCTGGCGCTCGCAGAGCCTATAGATTAATGGAGATTTTACATTTCGACCTGTATAATTCGCCTGCAAAGTGATAAGTAGGGATACGCAAGCCGAACGGACTTTGCAGCGCAACCGGGCGCATATCCGGAATATTTAAGGAGTTTTCCATGAAAAAGTTTTTTCTTCTGATGGCGGCATTTGCAGGTTTTGCATTTGCGGGCGAAGGTGAGTCAATGATCCAGGCGTACAGCGTCGTGGCGGCAGGTGTTGGTCTCGGCCTCGCGGCACTCGGCGGCGCTATAGGTATGGGTAACACTGCAGCGGCTACAATCGCGGGTACCGCACGAAACCCGGGCCTCGGCGGTAAACTGATGACTACGATGTTCATCGCACTCGCGATGATCGAAGCGCAGGTTATCTATACGCTGGTTATCGCTCTGATCGCCCTTTATGCAAACCCGTTCCTCGGATAGTCTGCATAAATTTTGAATTTCGGTCGGAGGCTCTTGCTTCCGACCGTTTTTTTTGCTATAATTTCGGCCTCTTAACGAACATAAGTGCGACGGTGGTGGAATCGGTAGACACGCTGTCTTGAGGGGGCAGTGGGCTTTGCCCGTGCGAGTTCAAGTCTCGCCCGTCGCACCATATCTTCACAATTATCCAATCGAAAATTTTCCAAAGTTAACTCTGTCTCTCATCTGTAGAAGATACCGAAACGATCGATTTCGCGCACACTTTTCTTTTGTGATGTTGATTTAATTAAAAATAGTGTAAAATCACTTAGCCATTACGCAGTTATGCCGTTACGGGTGCAAATATAGCTTGAAAGTGGAGGAGTACATGAAGGTTTCGTCGATGGTGCTGATCTGCGCCGGGCTCTTTTTCGCAGGGTGTTCCGCCAACAAAGAGTTCGTCTATTTTAACCAGAATATGAATGAAGAGAAGATCGTAAAGGAGGTTCCCGACAGCGAATATGAAGCTGAAAAGAGGTTCGAGTGGAAAATAAGCCGGGGTGACAGGGTCGAGATTACCGTTTTCAACCAGACCGGTTCGACCGGCGGAGGACAGCTCAATTCACTTCTGGGAACCAGTGCGCAGTCTACATTTATGAACCGTACCGGTACCGAGGGAAAACTTGTTCCGCCGGACGGGATGGTGCGTCTTCCGCTAATAGGAAAGATAAAGATTTCCGGCCTTACAGAAACGGAGGCGGCCGAAAAGTTGACACAGGAGTATAAGAAGTATCTACGCAACCCCTATGTCGAAGTCAAGATCCAAAACCAGAAACTGATCGTTTTGGGTGAGGTGAAGTCTCCGGGTGTTGTTCCGGTAACAAACGGTACGATGACACTCTTCGAAGCGCTCGCCGCGACAGGCGATCTGACGGACGATGCAAGACGCACCGATATCCTGATTTTAAGAGGCGACCTCAGGCATCCGCAGGTCAGAGAGGTCGATCTTACCGATATGTCGAGACTGAGGCTCGCAAGCCTGATACTACGTCCGAACGATATAGTCTACGTACAGCCGAGGTACATGAAGGCTATCAACAAAGAGTTCGCGGAGAAGGGCCAGTTCTTCAATTTCCTGAATACGATTATGTCGCCGTTCCTTACATATAGGGCGATCGACCAGAGCTACAATATAGGTATCACACCTTCGACAGGAACGACACCTTGAGCATGGAGTCAACTTCACCCAAGGCGCTCGATGCAGAGATCGATATAAAAGAGATCTTCCAGACACTGCGGCGATATAAGTGGTCGATCGTTTTCGTCACTCTGCTCTTTACGGTCGGTGCGGCCGCGTATGCCTACTTTTCTGCGAATATCTACAAGGCGAGCACGACGATGAAAATCTCTTCCGAGACGGCCAGAACACTGGCCGGGAGCGATTTCATGAGTGCGGCGCTGAGTAATGAAATAGTGGAACTTGAAGACGAGTTCGCTTTGATGAAATCGAGGTTTCTGGCAAAGAAGGCGCTCGAAGACCTCGACATAGGAACAAGATACTTTACAGTCAAAAACTACAAGAAGATAGAGCTCTACAAAGACTCTCCGTTCGTAGTTACGGCAGAGCATATAGAGCCGGAGTTTCAGGGTAGGGAGATAGGGCTTCAGCCTATAAGCGACGAGAGTTTCCGCCTCTATATAAAACCCTCATGGAAAGAGAAGCTGAAGTACAAGATTTTCAGCTATTTCAAACTGCCTATGGAAAAACCTCTGGAGTACGACGAGCTTCACAGATACGGCGAAAAGATCAGTACTCCCTGGTTTACACTGACGGTCCAGAAAGTTTATGAACTCGACGGCGACGAGTACTCTTTCAGCATAACGCCGAACGATTCAATGTATTGGTTCGTTCAGGGCGGCATCGACGCTTCACCCGTATCCAATTTCGGATCGATCGTCTCCGTCTCTTTTGAAGATACTGTGCCGCTGCGCGCCAAAGAGATAGTGGATGCCATAGTCAAAGCCTACAACGAAGAGAAGATCAGACTCAAGAGTGAGAGCGCCAACAAAACCCTTAATTTTATAGACAGCCAGCTCAAAGCGATTCACCGGACACTGCAAAAGTCGGCTTCGAAGCTGCAGAGCTTCAAAGCCACCCATGTCATTATGAGCGTAGAGTCAAAAGCGACCACGACGGCAACCAAACTGAGCGAACTGGAGTCGAAACTCTACGAGATAAACACTCGCATCAGCATTCTGGAGAACCTGCTCAGTTACGTGGAGTCGGACAAAGATATAAACGGCATAGATATGAGTTCGGCCCAGATAGTGGGCCCTGTTATTAGTGGGCTCATACAGAAACTACAGACGGCCGTCTCCATGCGAAACACACTTCTTATAGACTACACCGAGCTTCACCCTGATGTCGTGAAGATCACAGAGCAGATAAGCCATCTGAAATCGATGCTCAAAGAGTCCATCAGAAGCGCTTTGAACGGCTTTAAAAACAGAAAAAACGAGCTTCTGAAGAGAATCAAAGAGTATAAAAGGGCTCTCCACTCTCTTCCGGAGGAGGAGCAGCAGCTAACCCGGCTCACAAGAGACTTCATGGTCAACGAAAAGATATACTCTTTCCTTCTTCAAAAGAGGGCCGAAACTGCAATCGTCGAAGCCTCCAAAGTCTCTGAAGTACAGGTGCTCGACCCAGCCCTCGTACCCGGCTCTCCCATAG
>JALSXE010000233.1:0-3549 GCA_027072755.1 Campylobacterales bacterium
CATTTCTCCGGTCTGCAACTGGTGGTTGAAAAAGAAGCCAATCCCTGAAACACCATATCTTGTGGTAAACCCACCGTTCTTTTACAATTTGTTGGTGTCTTCCCCACGCCCGTGGGGGTGTTTCTTATATTAAATAGCATCGACACTACAGTGATGCGTCTTCCCCACGCCCGTGGGGGTGTTTCCGTCCAACCTCTCTTTTTTGCGTATTCTGATGCGTCTTCCCCACGCCCGTGGGGGTGTTTCATCGAGACAGTGGCAGAGGGCACGGCTGGGAAGGTCTTCCCCACGCCCGTGGGGGTGTTTCCGGGCCTGCTGGGTGGCTGGAAACAGCTGCCGCGTCTTCCCCACGCCCGTGGGGGTGTTTCCGTCTTGCTTGTACCTGCAGAAGACGGACACACGTCTTCCCCACGCCCGTGGGGGTGTTTCTGCTGGCGACATCGATGCTGTCGCATACATCTAGTCTTCCCCACGCCCGTGGGGGTGTTTCGCGTTGTTGCTCGCGGAGACTTGCCTGAAAAGAGTCTTCCCCACGCCCGTGGGGGTGTTTCCCGCGCTGACGGGAAAAATTTCCAAAGCGCCCGGTCTTCCCCACGCCCGTGGGGGTGTTTCCAACAGCTCAATCTTGAGATCGCAGACCAGTATGTCTTCCCCACGCCCGTGGGGGTGTTTCTCGAATGGGCGCGGTACAAGCTCAACCTCGACGGTCTTCCCCACGCCCGTGGGGGTGTTTCCACTCTGCGGACACGCTTTCTTGCTGGCCCGTCGTCTTCCCCACGCCCGTGGGGGTGTTTCTATCGGGTGTGTCTTAACAACTAGGCGCATTTGGTCTTCCCCACGCCCGTGGGGGTGTTTCTGGGCTTGTTGCCTGCTGTACGAGCCAGGATACGTCTTCCCCACGCCCGTGGGGGTGTTTCTGCATCCGATCCAGTGCAAGGACATCTCGTAGAGTCTTCCCCACGCCCGTGGGGGTGTTTCTCTTCTGAGATAGCAAGGCGGATGCTTGAGTTTGTCTTCCCCACGCCCGTGGGGGTGTTTCTCATATTGTCATCACAATTAAACAGAGGATAAGGTCTTCCCCACGCCCGTGGGGGTGTTTCGCCTGGGAGATGCCGTGCGCCATCTGCATCGGGGTCTTCCCCACGCCCGTGGGGGTGTTTCTTAATTCATCTACGCACTCCCAAAAAATTTGGGGTCTTCCCCACGCCCGTGGGGGTGTTTCTCCTGGTGGATTTCGATCGGGCACCGGCGGCTGGTCTTCCCCACGCCCGTGGGGGTGTTTCTCTTTTTTCTTGAGGGCGCGAATTATCGCCTTGGTCTTCCCCACGCCCGTGGGGGTGTTTCTCGTATTACCACTACTATCAATAGTCTTGATTAGTCTTCCCCACGCCCGTGGGGGTGTTTCCTGATTCCTAACCTGATTCCTAACCTGCCCTAAGTCTTCCCCACGCCCGTGGGGGTGTTTCCGAAAAACTCTTTGGAAAGTCGCTCCATATATTGTCTTCCCCACGCCCGTGGGGGTGTTTCCAAGATCATATCCACGTCGAATATGATCCGGAGGTCTTCCCCACGCCCGTGGGGGTGTTTCCGTCACCGGATTGACAGGTGGCAAGATTGAGAAGTCTTCCCCACGCCCGTGGGGGTGTTTCCAAGTATGGATAAGGGTGAAATGAAAAATGATAGTCTTCCCCACGCCCGTGGGGGTGTTTCCTTTTCCGCTCTTTTCGGCCGAACTCATGTATGGTCTTCCCCACGCCCGTGGGGGTGTTTCCCTATGTGGACATTGAGCGGTCGCAGGACTTGTGTCTTCCCCACGCCCGTGGGGGTGTTTCTGGACGCAGTTTACAGAGGCGGCCAAGGAGGACGTCTTCCCCACGCCCGTGGGGGTGTTTCTGTTTGTTTGAATATAACACCATCAGTGAAAACGTCTTCCCCACGCCCGTGGGGGTGTTTCTCGGCCCTACCTCCATTTTTGAGCGACGGCACAGTCTTCCCCACGCCCGTGGGGGTGTTTCTACATCGGAGCCGCTGATAGCAGCAGACTCCATGTCTTCCCCACGCCCGTGGGGGTGTTTCCGTCGGGTCCGCATCTACCGCGCTCGCGGCGGTGTCTTCCCCACGCCCGTGGGGGTGTTTCTCTTGCGCAATTGGTACAAGGTCTCGTTGTTGGGTCTTCCCCACGCCCGTGGGGGTGTTTCTACGACGGCTGAGGTTGATTACGCCTTCAGCCAGTCTTCCCCACGCCCGTGGGGGTGTTTCCTCATCATCCAGCCTGGTATCTGTGGAGGCCGCGTCTTCCCCACGCCCGTGGGGGTGTTTCCATCAGTGGTATCTGACACAAGCGGGCTATACGGTCTTCCCCACGCCCGTGGGGGTGTTTCTGGATCTATTGGATTAGATACGTCAGCTACAGGGTCTTCCCCACGCCCGTGGGGGTGTTTCTTCACTCCGTCCTTGTTGACAAATGTTGCAGAAGTCTTCCCCACGCCCGTGGGGGTGTTTCCGACTTCGACGATGATATACCGTTCTAAGCGATGTCTTCCCCACGCCCGTGGGGGTGTTTCTAGTTGTTTCTAAAAAAAAGATAGCTAGGTACAGTCTTCCCCACGCCCGTGGGGGTGTTTCTATGGCACGATGCGCTTTGTACTAGATAGCGCCGTCTTCCCCACGCCCGTGGGGGTGTTTCCGGGACGTTCCAGCTGATGTTGGTAGAAAACTGGTCTTCCCCACGCCCGTGGGGGTGTTTCCCGCGCCACTGCGCGCGCGGGATGATCACGTGCGTCTTCCCCACGCCCGTGGGGGTGTTTCCTCGACTGCCGACCTGTCATCCTATCCGATCGAGTCTTCCCCACGCCCGTGGGGGTGTTTCTCCCAGAGAAACGCGTCGCCAGCGCGAGCGCGAGTCTTCCCCACGCCCGTGGGGGTGTTTCTACGATCTCCACATCAGACAGATCGATGCCGTGGTCTTCCCCACGCCCGTGGGGGTGTTTCTAAAATGAAAGAGTATCTCGCGACAAAGCACAAGTCTTCCCCACGCCCGTGGGGGTGTTTCTGAAGCTATATGCTTTGAACGGCTTGAAGTCGTGTCTTCCCCACGCCCGTGGGGGTGTTTCTAGGATAATTGCAGCTAAATCTTCCTTTGTTGGGTCTTCCCCACGCCCGTGGGGGTGTTTCCGACGGCAGGCTTTCTGATGCAGAAAAGCAGTCGTCTTCCCCACGCCCGTGGGGGTGTTTCTCAGGCCTTTGCTCTTTTTTATCTCAGTTATTCGTCTTCCCCACGCCCGTGGGGGTGTTTCCACCATGGTGCGGGAGGTAGTGACGTACACTCGGTCTTCCCCACGCCCGTGGGGGTGTTTCTATACCCGCTGCGCAGCGCCATGAGGCCGTATAGTCTTCCCCACGCCCGTGGGGGTGTTTCCAGGACGTTCCAGCTGATGTTGGTAGAAAACTGGTCTTCCCCACGCCCGTGGGGGTGTTTCCGGCGCTTACAGCACTTCACTTGTACAACAACCGTCTTCCCCACGCCCGTGGGGGTGTTTCCGCTCTGCC
>JALSXE010000234.1:0-3531 GCA_027072755.1 Campylobacterales bacterium
TCCATTTCGTACTCCTTAATGACCGTGTTCGCCGAGCTCCGACTTGAGCATCAGAGATTTGACGAAATATACCCCGTCCGCGACGTACTCTTCGCCGGGTTCTATTCCCTTTACGGCAACGTATCCGCCGAATCTGCTTATAGGCTCTACCACTCTGATCTCATACGGTTTTTTTTCTGTGTGCTCCGCATGCTCATCGTGGTCGGACTCCTCACCGTGCTCGCCGTGTCCCTCGTGCTTTTCGTGTTCAGCATGTTCCTCGTGTTCGCCATGTTCCTCATGCCCTTCTTCGGCAGGTACAAAAACGACCCATTCGCCTTCGAACATCGTAAGCGCGGTGCGCTTTACGGCGATATACTTTTTAAAAGGTGGCAGATTTATCTCCATCTCGGCAAATGCGTTCAGAAGAAGCGGTTTCTTCTCACTCTCTATCCAGAAGAGCATCTGGGCTCTCTGGGTCTCTTCATCCACTTTCGGGAGCAGGTAGAGATAGCGGCATCTGAATCTTTCACCGTCTATATGCAGCTCCCCCTCGACTTTTTTCGGCATATTGAGCGCCTCGGCAACGCCTATGTATGCGATGGCGTAGTATCCGTTCGAACGTACCAGCGACACAATCGGTGTCTCGGCCGAGAGATTTGTATGAAGCGGGACCAGAAGGCGGCTCACAAGACCGTCGGCATGGGCCCTTATGATCAGTGTATCGGTCGGTTTTTCAAGCGATGAGGGGTTCACACCCAAAGAGGCAAGCTGTGAAGCAAGGGCGTTTCTGTCGGCTTCGATCGATGCAAAAGCGATCTGTTCACGGTTTAGATCCTGCTTCGAAGCGAGCCCTTTTCTGTAGAGACTCTCGGTCGAAGCGAGCCGCGCCTTTGCAGCTTCTAGTTTTTTGCCCAGGGCGATATAGTCGGCACTCATTCTTGAGAGTTCGAGCGACTTGACCTCTGCGATTCTCTCTCCCTTTTTCACCTTTTTGCCGGGCTCCACATAGTAGCGCTCCAGGTGTCCTCCCAGACGGGAGACTATCTGCTGGCGCTGATTGCTCAGCTGTACTATTTTGGCGTTTACATGAAGCTGTTTGCCGAAAGATCGAAACTCGGCTTTCTCTATGACGATGTCGGAGGCCTGCAGCGACAGGGCCGCAAATATGGTTACAATAACTCTTTTCATCTCATCTTCCCTTTCAGATATTCGATTTCGATTTTGTATAGATTGGCAAGATAGCGGGTCTCAAGTATACTTCTGTTCGTCTCTATAAGAGCGTTTTTGGTGCGTATAAGATCGAGCAGCGAGCTCTGGGCCATTCTGTACCCCTCTTCAAAGAGTGTGAGCAGTTCACGCTCTCTGCTCTGCTGCTCTTTTAACGCAGAGTGTCTCTTCTGAAGTATATCGAGCTGTCTTAGAAGCGACTCGAGCCTGATACGCTGGCTTGTTTCAACCCTTTTTGTATGCAAGGCGGCCTGCTTCGCCCTTATTTTGGCAAGTCTGTACTCCTGGTTGGTGCGGTTGAAGAGCGGTACATCGAGTGCTATGCCAACTCTGCCGATCGACTGGTCCGGTTCGTTCTCTATCTCTGTAAAGAGAGTGTAGCTTTTCAGCCTGCGGCTGTTCGTTTCGGCTTCGGCGGCAAGCATTCTCTGCCTCTTTTGGGCCAGTGCAAGATCGGGACTTTTTATACCGCTCTCTACCTTCTTGGGTGCACGGATCGAATAAAGAAACTCGGCATCGAGTTCGGGGGTTTGGGTGACTCCCGCGAATGACAGAAGAGCATAGTAGCGCTCTGTTATCTCTCTATCGGCCTCAATCAGCCTGTTTTTTGCGTCAATCAGCTCCAAAGATGCCTGCAGCAGTGCGGCTTTGGTGCCGCCGCCGCTCCTGAAGCGCTCTTTCGCTATCGACTCGAGACGCTTTGAAAGAACGACCTCCTCTTCCAGAAGCCTTTTGGTCCGTACGGCCATCACATAGTCGATATATCTGCGCCTAAGAGCGGCTTTGAAACCCGCCAGACTCTTTTCGTACTCCGCTTTTGCCAGAATATTCAGGCTGTCGGCATAACTTTTCAGATCGTCCTGAAGGCCGAAGATCCTGAACGGCTGGGATACACCGAAACGCCAACCCTCTTCTCTGCTTCCGCTCTCCGGAGAGAAACTGCTTATTTCGGCTTCGATCTCCGGATTCATATATCTCAGGGCTATTTCACCTCTGATTTCGGCTACATCGCTCTGCAGTTTCGCCGACGCTATTTCTGGTGAGTTTTGTATGGCTTTGAGTTCAAACTCCCTGTAGTCGGCTCCAAATAGCGATATTGCCGTGAGTATTACGATGAACACTCTACTCATAAATTTCTCCTTTTTGTGATGCGCCTCTTTCGTTATGAAGAGATAGATGTAAATCCAAATCAATCACTGCCGATACGGACACATTTACAGCTGTTTTGTTAAAATGTGCAGACTCCACTGCATCTGGTTGATGATGTGGCGGTTAATAGAGGTTTCAGGATATAGGGGGGCGGTATGCCGGTTTGTCGAGCGGCGGAATGTACTCTTTGTTGAGGTGCTCTATGACATATTTTTTAGCGAGCGAGGGTATCAACGGTGTGCATGAGGCGGGTATCGCGTTTAGATGGAACATATGGTGTTTATCACATAGATCTCCGCAGTCGCCGCCGAGCTCTATCTCCACCACATATTCACACACCGTTTCGTGGTCGCAGGAGTCGATAGAGTAGATGAACGCCGCATGTGCGATGTTTGTAAAGAGCGAAAAAAGCAGAAGAATCGAAATCGCCCTTTTGCGCATCGTTATCCTTTCTATCGTTCTTGCGGTATGGGGCTATTGTATCTTAATTTGAGAATCGTTGTCAACTTCAAAGAAAACAAAAAAAACACTCCCCTTTTTTCGAATAGTGCCGATATTGTACTATAATGAAACAAAATATCGGAGTGTGTAGAGAAGATGGAGAGCAGAACCCTCGTGTTTACCGATGACAGTGTGCCTGTAGAGGGTCATTTCGATATTGGAGGGGGGAGCGATATCCTCTTTGTAGTCATAGCGGCTACCGAGCGCATGGGACATCTTCGAAATGTTCTGGATGCGCTGAAGAGGCTCTATCCGAAGGCAAAGACGGTGGGTGCTTCCAGCGACGAGGTGATCGTACCGGAAGGGATTTTGAAAAACGGAGTTGTAGCCGTAACGGCACTCCTTTTCAAAGAGACCACGGTCGATACTGTCCATGTCTCATCCTGCTTCGATGTCACCGAAAAGGTCGAAAAATTCTTAAATACCAAAACAAAGGTGATGATCTCTTTTAGCGAGGCGGCTTCGGTAAACGGCGAACTCTTTCTGGATGAACTGAGCAAAATTTCAGGCTCCATCCCGATAACCGGCGGTGTGGCCGCGACACCCACGTTTCAAAACACTTTTGTCATAGAAGATGGAAAGATATACGACAGCGGTGCGGTTATAGCCTTTTTGAATTCCAAAAGCCTCAGAGTCTATGTAGACTACTCTTTCGGATGGCAGGCCGTAGGA
>JALSXE010000235.1:0-13625 GCA_027072755.1 Campylobacterales bacterium
TTAAGTGTTTTTTGACAAGCGACATATAATTAAGAATTTCTCTATTATAATAAATTTACGAAATTATTGAAAGGGGCATTTATAATGAAAAAAATTATCGGTTGTCTGATAGCGGCATCTTTTCTGTCGCTACATATCCAGGCCGAGAGCCTTGTGGGTGTCGAAGGCAAATATCACGGAATCAAGGCTAAAGAGGCGGTCTTGGGGAACAGCTTTACCGATTCGTCGGCGGCTGCTTCGCTCCGTATAGGAGCCCAGACCGATGAGTACAGGGTTCTGTTTCTGGTTGACGGCATAGCCGACAGCAGCTACAGGGGTGCCACGATATCCCAGTATATGCTAAACGGCACGCTCGATTACTTCATACCTACCGATTATGAACGGTTCAAACCGTTCATAGGTATCGCTCTGGGTTTCGCGAACTACAAATTCGGAACCTCCGAAGAGAGCGGTATGGCTTTCGGCGGAGAGGCGGGCCTTCTGTTTCCGGTACACAAAAGGTTCGACATAGATCTCTTTTTCCGCTATATGGTAACCAAAATGGATCAGGTGGACTACTATATTCAGTCCGGCGTCGGAATCCAATATAAATTTTAGGATCTAAAATGAGAAGAGTTTCAATCACGATTTTCGCACTCTTTGTATCTCTCTTTATCGCCGGCTGCGGAGCCGGCGGGGGAGATACCGCTGCAGACGGGTTGTCGTCCGATACGACCGTCGCCGTCAAGTCCGCAAACTTCAGCAGTACCGCTGCCGACGGAAGCGTCACCCTGAGCTTCACTTCGGCCCAGATCAGCGATGTGATCGTAATTATCGATTCCATAACCCTCGATTCGGATAAATACAACATTACAATAAACAGTGTAACACCGGACTCTCTGAGATTCGATGCCGGAGGCCAGAAGAGTGTAACGATAAGCTTCGCGTACACCCCTAAAAGCTCTTCGGTAAGCGGGAATCTCGAACTTGGTGATCTTATATTGAAATATAGGAAGATATTGCGTTCCAAGCTCTCGAATACCGAAACGTCGCAGCAGGTCACCGTGAATTCGATCCAGTCCGTCGCAGGTTCCGGCGGGAGTTCTGGCGGAGGCTCTGGAGGCACTACGACTCCGGCACCCGTAACGACGGGGTATCAGTTAAGCAGCGCCTCTTCGGCCGTTACCGTGACGAGCTCCAACCAGCTTATAAATATCTATGTGGCACTCTCTTATACGGACATATACGGCAACTCCACACCTGTCGTCGGAAAGAGTGTGAACGCAAACTTTATCCAGCCGATCTACGGCAAGCTTATCAGCTACAGCTCCGTTACAGACAGCAGCGGTATCGCTACGTTCATATACATCAGCCCCGAGAGGGTACAGGATATCAACAATACTGAATTGAGATTCTACTGGGCGGACGATCCGACCGTCACTTTGAATATGGATCTTCAATTCAACACTCAGGGCGATATACTTATCTCCAATCTTTACATAGAGCCCTCGAACCTTGTCATATCCACTCCCGGGCAGCAGAAGACGATAAAGGTCATAACCGTAAATGCGGAGAATGTAGGTGTTCCGGCCGAAGTCCAGATAGAGCAGCTGGCAAACGGAGACGGCAACTCCTACGGTTCGTTCGACCAGCCGAGTATAATCACTACCGACGCATCCGGAACCGCAACGATAACATATACCGCCCCAGATTCTCTTCCGGATGCCGCCTCCCGTACCATCAACATCTCTGCCAATGCCGGAAACGACAGCTCCGTTGTGAAACAGTTGACGCTGCAGTTTGAGACGACGAGGGATACCAACGCGACAGATTACGAGATAAGCCTTCTTAGCGACCCCAACCTCGAGGTAAATAGGACGGGTCAGATTACGGTTCAGATACATGAGACCGGAAACAGCGACAAAGAGATCCCCTCGAGCTATGTTTACGATGTAAACGTGACAAGCAGGTTTACCAATCTTCTCGACATAAACGGAAGCGCCACGGCAAGGTACTCAGGCAGAAGCACGAGAGTTCTGGAGGTGCACACCTCTACGGTTTCTGGCACAGCGCTTGTGGATATAAGTGCCGATATTTTCAACGGAGAGAAGAGGGTGACGATAACAAAAACCGTACCCGTAACCATCCTATCCGGTCCGGTCAGTTCGCTCTCTCTGGTCTATGTCGGTACGGAGTATATAGAGGATGACGGGCTCTTCAGGGATATATGGAATATCCATGCGGTAGACAAATACTCCAACCCGGCGAGAGAGGGTGTCACTCTCTATCCTACACTGATAAACGGATACAAGGTGATCGGATATGCCGAGGGTGTGATCACCGCGTCCAACCCGGCACAGTTTACCGGACCGGCCGGAGCGTTCAGCAGCGTAGTCCCCGCCGCGCCGGATAACGACAGGCTCATCATAATGCCTCAGAGTGAGTGGATCGATAGGGGCTGGCCGCGCAGAATAGACAAATCGTATCTCGGCGACTGGACCATAACGTCGGTAGTCGGAACCGATACACTGGTTCTCGATGACTACTACAGCGGACCCGATGCCGACAGACTCAAGTACATTGTAGGCGGTGAGAAGAGGGTTCTAGCGGATGTCATATCGCTGGCGCATGTCGACAGCAGTGAAGATCCGAGAACGTTCCAGACCGATGCGAACGGTAATGTCCGTTTCAAAGTGATCTACGACCCGATGCTCGTTGGACACACATATACGCTTTCTGCAAAGACTTATGCCGAGGACGGCTCCAGAAGCGGCACGGCGGTAAGGACCAACTTCAGGGGTATGGGTTATAATGTGACCAGTGTGAAGATCGACAATGACGGAAATCAGCATACCGTTGTACTCTCCATTACTATCAAGCCGAACGGAGATCCTCTTGTGGGAGTATGGGTCGCAGGCGACAGCGTGACAAGCAGTTCCGGCCAGTGTATACCGGAAAATGTATCCCATTATGCAGACAATAGCGGAAGAATAGCCGTCGTTGTCAATACATTGGGGGATGCCAACAAAGCCAAAGAGTGCACGATAAGCTGGATAACCGAAAACAGCTCGGTATACTACGAGTATTGATTATGAAATCGGGTGGAGAGTCCTCTCTTCCCCCGATCTGTTTAGATGGGGCCAAAAAGCCTACTCTAAGTTACAGGTTATCTCAAAAACGGCCCTGTTTACTCTCTCCATAGTACGGGCCGCCTCTTTCCGAGCGGCCTCATTGCCGTTTTGCACTATCTCGTCTACCGTCTTGTCGTCGAGATCGGCTCTTCTTTCTCTGATCGGTTCGAGTACCTTTTCTATGCTTGCGGCGCATATCTTTTTGCACTCTACACAACCTATCGATCCCGCACGGCAGTCCGCATCTATCTTCTGGACCGTTACATCGTCGGTCAGCGCCTTGTGATAGTCGAAGACCAGGCATACATCGGGGTCGCCCGGATCGTTTCTGCGCACCCTTTGGGGGTCGGTTTTGGCTCCTCTGAGTTTCTGCCACACCTCTTCGGGTGTGTCGCTCAGGTATATTGCGTTGTTGTAGCTCTTGCTCATCTTTCTTCCGTCTAGGCCGGGGAGCCTGGATTCGGGGGCCAGAATCTCCCTCGGTTCGGTGAAGATTTCGCAGCTAAAAAGGTGGTGGAAGCGGCGGACGATCTCACGAGCTATTTCGAGGTGCGGTCTCTGATCTTCACCGATAGGAACGGCGTCGGCGTTGTAGATGACGATATCGGCCGCCTGAAGTACGGGATATGTAAGAAACCCCGCCGTGTGGATCTCTTTGTGGCGCATCTGCTCGAGTTGGTCTTTGTATGTAGGGTTTCTCTCGAGCCATCCGAGCGGCGTTATCATGTTCAGCAGCACATAGAGTTCTGCATGCTCTTTGACGGCACTCTGCACAAAGAGTGTGCAGCGCTGAGGGTCGATGCCGGCCGCGATCCACTCCTTTACCAGGTCACGGCCGAGGGCTTTGAGGTTGAGCTTCTCTTCGTAGCTTGTCGAAAGAGCATGCCAGTCCGCGACAAAAAAGTGGCAGTCGTTATTCTCCTGCAGATTAATCCAGTTTTTCAAAACGCCGAGGTAGTGGCCAAGGTGCAGTTTTCCGGTCGGCCGCATGCCGCTTACGATTCGCATTCTGTAGAGTCCTTCCCGATTTTTTGGCAATTATACCCGATCATCATTTTAGTGTGGTTTAATCGACATCCTAATACAATTCAGGTAGATTCGGCAGAACGAAAATATTTCAGGCAAAGGCTCTTGGATGAATTTGGAGAAGGTGATTTCGGGATTTTTCATCATTTTGGCTCTTACGATGAACTTCGGCTTTTTCTACGGAGACCCCACGGTGCTCGAACAGCACAACCGTTACGAACTCTTCGTCGCCATAATAGTTAACCTGATAGCCACGATATACAAACTCGGAGACAAAACCCATCTCGGCGCCGTACTGCTCGCTACGAGCCTGGTCGCCGACATACAGCTTATCGCCGCCGCATCCGTCTGGGCGCTCGGAGAGTATGTCACAGGCCTCAATACGGAAGCGGTGACCGCCATAGTGTCACTCTCGGGAGGCGCTCTTTTGGCAAACATTGTCTCGGTCGTTCTATTTACCGGAGATGTGCTGAAGTCGAAGAGGTAGACCAAATTGCGCAACAATTCGCTCTATCTGATTATCAAGCGTATGCGTACGCCTATGTACGTGCTGATAGCCACCTTTTCCATCTCCATTCTGGGAATGGTTCTGATACCGGGGGTGGATGATCAGGGGAGGCCCTACCACCTCAGTTTCTTCGACGCTTTCTATTTCGTATCCTACATGGCCACCACTATCGGTTTCGGCGAGAGCCCCTACCAGTTTACGTATCCGCAAAAACTGTGGGTGGGGTTTACCATCTATCTCACCGTCATAGGCTGGCTCTACGCCATAGGTTCGATAATAACGCTCGTGCAGGACAAGGTATTGGCCGCGCAGATAGCGCTCGCACAGTTTCAGAGAAAGATCAAGAAGATGGACGAGCCCTTCATCATCTTCGTCGGTTACAATTCGATGACGAAAGCGATCATAGACAGGCTCACGAGCGAGGGTGTACGAAGTGTCATCATAGAGAAGAACGAAGAGAAGATAAAACTGCTCGCACTCGAGAACTACTCGATCGAGGTTCCGGCGCTCGTAGGCGACATAAGGGACCCGAACGTATTCAGAACCGCCGGAATCCACAAGCACAACTGCAAGGCGGTTGTATCTCTTTTTAACGACGATGTGATGAATCTTCATGTAGCCCTCTCGGCCAAACTTATGAACAAGCACGTTACGGTCATTGTGGAGGCTACCGAAGAGGAGTATGCGCAGAACCTCAAAACAATCGGTGCCGATATCGTCGAAAACCCGTTCAAGATCATCGCGAAAAGGATATATCTCTCTCTCAAATCGCCGTCGCTTCTTATGCTCGAGCAGTGGGTATACGGCGATCCGCTGGTTTTAAGAAGAAAGGACAGACTTCCCAAGGAGGGTAAATATATTGTCTGCGGATACGGAAGAATGGGTACCGCGCTGGAGGTAGGCCTAAAAAGAGCGGGTATAGACTACATCTTCATCGAAGCTAGCCCGAAAAAGGCGGCTAAAGCCAAAAGGGGAGAGAAGGTTATGGTCGGCGACGCGGACGACAAGAAGATACTTCTTAAAGCCGATGTGCAGGAGGCCGCCTGTATAATCGCGGCGACGAAAGACGATCTTCTGAACCTATCGATCATAATGGCGGCCAAAAGGATAAACCCCGATATCTACACTGTTGCCAGAGAGAACAGGATCAACGATGCCGTTGTTTTCAAGGCGGCCAAGATCGACAGGGTCATCACCATAGAGACCCTGATGGTGAAAAAGACATACAACACTCTGGCAAGACCGCTGGCCGACCGTTTCATACGCCTCATCAGCTACCGCGGCGAAGCGTGGGGAAGGCGTGTAGTGCAGGAGCTGAAGGAGAATATCGGAAACAATCCCGACACGTTCGAAACGGTCATAGACGAAGAGCACGCCTATGCCCTTGTCCGTCATATAAGAAAGAGCGGCAAGGAGGTTCCCTACGAAGTCTTGAGCAGAAGGAGAGACGACTGGAAAAAGAGCAACCCGCTGCTTATACTCTATGTTAAGAGAGGCGAGGAGGAGATCCTGCTTCCGGAGCCCGACTTCCCGATAAAAATAGGAGACAGAATATTGATGGCGGGAGATAGGGAGTCGTTCGATGATGTCGAGTATATTATGGAGAATATAAACGAGTTGTGCTATGTACTCACCGGAGAGGAGTGCACCCAGTCTGTTGTCAGCAGATTTCTGTTCGGTGCGAAAAAGAGATAGGAGGTCAACTCCTCTCTCCGCTCTCCTCCTCTCTTTCGCCCCGTTTTTTGGGCAGTAGTATTACGGGTGTCCCTTCGAGATCGAAACTCTCACGAAGCCGATTCGTCAGGTAGCGGATGTAGCTGAAGTGGATTCCGCGTGGACGGTTCGAGATAAGTGCGATTTTCGGCGGTTTAATGGCGTATTGGGAAGCGAAGAGTATATTTACCGGCTTCCCTTTGAAACTCGGGATGTGGTGCTTTATCGTCGCCTGCCTGATCACTTCGTTCAGCTCCCTTGTCGGTATGTGCCTGGTGTAGTTTTCGAATACCTTCAAAATCTCATCAGAGATCTTGTGCACTCTCTTTTTCGACTTTGCGGAGACGGTTATGACCGGTGCCCACGAGAGGAACTTGAATCTGTATCTGACTTCGTCGACAATCTCTTCGTAGCTGCCGAGCGCTTCGTCCCATTTGTTCAGGACGATTATGCAGCCGAGTTTGAACTCGTCCACCAGACCCGCTATCTTTTCATCGAGTTCGCTCAAAGGTGCGCTCGCATCGAGTACCAGCAGCGCTATGTCCGCACGTTCGAGCATCTGACGGGTGCGTCCTAGGGCGTAGCGCTCTATCCCTTCTATCTTTCCGCGTTTTCTCAGCCCGGCCGTATCTATGAACGTTACCGTTTTGCTGCCTACGACCATCTTCTCGTCTACAGGGTCTATGGTGGTGCCGGCGATATCGCTTACGACGGCTCTTTCACTGCCCAGAAGCGCGTTTAGAAGCGAGCTTTTCCCGACATTGGTTCGGCCGATTATGGCCACCCCTATCTCGTCGAGACTCTCCTCCTCTTTAAGAGTCCCGCTCTCGTCAAACATATCTATGAGGTTTTCGAGCGCGTCGTCGTCTTCGATCCTCAGGCCTGGCATCGGCTCTTCGAGATGGCTCTTTATCCACTCGATCAGCTTCCCGACCCTTCTGTTGTGCGAGACGGAGATCGCGAACATCTCCTTCGCCCCGAACTCTCCAAACTCCCAGGCGCGCTCCTCCTCCCTGTCGTTGTCGATTTTGTTTATCACGAGCGCTATCGGTTTGCCGAGTCTCTGCAGCCTGTAAAAGAGCTCTTTGTCGCGCTCGTCGGGCAGTTTTTTGCCGTCTACGAGATAGAGTATCACATCGGCCTCCTGTGCCGCCTCTATCGCCTTGTTCTTTACGCTCCTGAAGAGCTCGCTGCTTTCGTCTATGCCGCCTGTATCGAGTATTTCGGCCTCCCTGCCGTCGAAGTCTACAAACTCCTTTTTTACGTCCCTGGTCGTACCCGCCGTTTCGGACGTTATCGCTATGCGTCTTTTGGCCAGACGGTTGAACAGGGAGCTTTTTCCGACATTCGGTTGCCCCAGAATCGCTATCTTTTTCATATCCCTCTTTGATTCACAATAATTTAATACGATTTTATCGAAAATGTGATTAAATAAGCCAGTGAAAGGATTCGGGATGAAAAGAGCGATATTTCTGTTGATTACGCTTTCGGGCCTGCTCTTTGCGGAGACGATACACGCGACCTACAAGATCGAGTACGGAATCTTCGGAAAGATGGGTGTCTCGGATGCCTATTTGACCAAAAACGGCAAAGAGTACGAGATAAAGATGATCGCCAAAGCGACAGGGCTGGCGAAGGTTCTGAGCGGAGGGCGTGTAGAGATATACGGCAGCAGAGGGGTTATCGAAGACGGAAAACTGGTGCCGACCACATTCACCAAAGATATCAGGCGCTCCGGAAAACGCCGTATAAAGATATACACCTTCGATCATGTCGCGAAGAGGGTCGTTTTCCACGAGGAGAACTACCGCGACGGAAAGCTGAAGGACGAGAAGAACGAGACGCTGCCCTATTATGCCGAAAACGATATATTGTCGCTATATTTCAATATAAAAGATATTATAGGCGATTGCAAAGAGCCTTTCGCAAAAGATCTAAAAGCGGTCGGTGCCGAGAAGAGGACGGGGCGAGTCAGAGTACAGACCGTTACGGGAGGCGATAGGCAGAAGCTGAAAAAGAGTCTCGGTGACGAGCCCTGTTACCTCAAGGTGACGATATATCAGAAACTCTTCGGATCGAAAGGTGGAGAGCTCTACCTCTCTTTGGACAGGGAGTTCATAGCCCGAAGAGCGCTTCTGAAAGATGTGATAATGTTCGGAGATATCAGGGGCAAACTGACACATTTTGAACGGAAAAGATAGCGGGTTTTGTTGGATCGGATAGGTCGGATAGACGCGGGTATAAGATATATGCTCTTCGCATCCCTGATGTTCGCTATGATGGGAGTCTTCGCAAAAATTCTTAGCCAGAGCATGCCCTCTTTGGAGGTCGTCTTTTTTAGAAACATCTTCGGTGCGGTTCTGATTGCGGCCACCCTTGTAAAGAGGCCGATGAAGCATAGGGGCGGAAAGGGTTGGCTTCTCTTCTTTAGGGGCATGATGGGCTTTTTGGCGCTTCTGGCCTTTTTTTACAATATAGCCCATATACCCCTCGGCGATGCCATGACATACTCCAAAACATCACCGATCTTTACGGCCCTCTTTGCGTGGCTTTTTCTGAAAGAGAGGATGGGCGCAATCGGGTGGGCGGCTCTCGCGGCGGGGTTTGTCGGCATAATCTTTATCGCCAAACCTTCCGGGCTTGTTCTCGACAAGACAGCGTGGCTCGGTATATTCAGCGGTGCCGGCGCAGCACTTGCCTATACGGCGGTAAGAGAGCTCAGAAACTACTACGACACGAGGGCCATAGTGCTTTCGTTCACGGTCATAGGGAGTGTCGGGCCGCTCATCCTGATGGCCGCAAGCCCGTATGTCAATGCGCCTGAGCTCGATATGCTCTTCGGGGAGTTTGTCGCTCCCTCCGCAGAAGCATGGGGGTTTATAGTGCTTATGGGACTCTTTGCGACGCTCGCCCAGTTCTACATGACAAAGGCGTACGGGGTGACGAAGGCCGGAATCGTGGGGGCAGTAAGCTACAGCAACATCCTCTTTTCCATTATTTTAGGCCTATTTATCGGCGATCCGCTCCCCGATCCCCTCACATGGCTCGGCATAGGCCTGATAGCGGCGGCGGGGGTAGCGGCGGCGGGGGCGAAAGAGAAGAGATCCTGAAAAACTGCACAATATCGTCTCGAAATATTCGATTTCGAAGCTTCAGGGGTGCTCACACTTGCTAAATTGCGAGCTTTGCCCGGAATTTGTGTAACATCGGGTGTTAAGATAAAATATGGTAAAGTTAGAGCATGTCAAGTGCAGACACTCCTGTTTGGAAAACGGCCGTCACGGCGTTCTTTGCGGCTCTTGGCAGCAGTGTGCTGCTCGGATCGTTTCAGTGGTTGTTGCGCCGAAACGGGATCGGCGACGACTCCAACCTTGCAACGGCCATAATGAGTGCACTCTATATCGCGATCTTTTTTCCACTCTTTTTTCTGCTCTTTTACCGAAAAAGCAGACTCAAAACGGTAGAGAGTGAACGGAAGGATGATGTGCTGCTGGATGAGCTGACGAAGCTCTACAGAAGCACCGTTTTTGAAGAGCTTGCATCGGCACAGATAAAGATCGCCAAACGTAACAGATGGCCGGTCGGCCTTGTGATTATGGATATAGACAGGCTCTCCGAAATCAACGAAAAGTATGGCTATGAAACCGGGAACCTGGTCTTGAAACAGTTCTCGTCGATACTGAGATCTTCGATTAGGGAGAGCGATCTTGCGGCCCGCTATGACGACGACCGTTTCGTGCTTCTGCTTCCCGACTGCGATGCAAGGGATGCGCAGAGGGTCATACAGAGGATCCAGGCAAGAGTGTTGGAGTCTCCCGCGGAGGTGGAGGGGAGCGAGTCCGTAAACATCCCCTTCTCTTCCGGGGTCGTTTCATTCGCCGGACAGGTTGCGTTGATGCGTGCCAAGAAAAAAGGAGCCAACCGTATTGAACTCTTTTAAAAGGTATCATTCGTGAACAATGTTGCAAACAGGCGCCGCTACAAGATTCTCGGCGGCTTGTTGGGAGGACTCTTTCTCACAAGTGCGGCGGCATGGCTGCCGATGCTCGCGGAACTTCTGGAAGCGGGCGGGTTCGAGCACGAAGATGCGAAAATGGCTGCGTATGCGATATTTTTTATAGTTGCGGCCGCCGTATCGTACCTTTTTATGACCGAGCTGATCAAAGCCCGTATCCAGAAGAGAAGATGCGACGAAGTTCTCAATACCTCCATGCTGTTCGAGCTCCATGACAAACAGATGTTCCACACAATGGGTAAAAAACAGATCAATCTTGCCAAACGGAACGGATGGGATGTCAGTATGGTCGCTATATATATCCAGCCGGTAAACCGCCACAAAGGAATTCCGGACATAAGCTCACATATAAAAGAGATAGTCGTAAAAGAGCTGGAGAGGGCCACAAGATGCAGCGATCAGGTGGGAAGCTTCGCAAAAAACGAGTATCTCGTCTTTTTGCAAAACTGCAATATGAAAAATGCGAAGGAGATCGCACTGCGCTTCAAAAAAAGATTGTCGGACAGATATGTGAATATAGACGACAAAGTCTACAAGCTCGAGTGCAAATGCGGAATATCGACCCTGAGCCCGTCTTCGGCCGATCTTAAAAGGCTGATGGAGTGTGCCTACGAAGCGATGGACCGGGCAGCCGAGAAGCCCGGCAGCGTAATCGAGACGAGTCGGAGCGCCAGATGATCGGCACAGAGATCCTGTATGCTATTGTAGGTGTGCTCGCGCTTGCGGCGACGGCAGAGGGAGCAATGTGGATGCGCTGCAAAAAGGCCCTAAAGAAGAGCCGTCAGGAGATAGACTCTCTTAAAGAGGAGATTCAGAGTGCGCGTTCACTCGATGAGGCCTCCGGTGCCTACAACTACCCCTTTTTCGTCAAGATGGCGAATCTTCAGATCAAGATGGCCAGACGCCACAAGTGGCCCGTTACACTTATGATCGTAGATGTCGACCAGCTCGAGAGTATAAATCTGCGCTACAGCTTCAAGACCGGCGACGCGGTACTAAAACACCTAAACGATTCGATCCGTTCCGTCGTGCGTGCGAGTGACGTTTTGGGAAGGTTCGGCGGTTCCGGCATATTCGTGCTCCTTTCGGAGTGCGATACCGAAAACGTGGCTACCGTAAACGAGAGAATAGAGCAGAAGATAGAGAGGGATCCTCTAATGCAGGGTGAAAAGAGGGTGGAGTACAGAAGAAGTTACGGAGCCGTGACGATGTACGGCAAGCAGATACACCTCAACAGAATGCTGGGGCTTGCCGAGGATGCGCTGGCGAGGGCCAAAGAGAAGAGAAAAGAGATAGTCATATTCGACAAGGAAGGATCCGAAGTATGATTTTGATTGCGGGACCGTGCGTTATAGAGAGCAGGGATAGCGTCATGCGCATAGCGGAAGCGCTCAAAAAGTATGATGAAGACGACTCGATCGACTTCTACTTCAAAGCCAGTTTCGACAAGGCGAACAGAACCTCTCTGGAGAGCTACAGAGGCCCCGGGCTCGAAGAGGGTATGAAGATCTTCGAAGAGCTAAAGGCCCTTTTCGGATACAAGACTCTGACCGACGTTCATGAGTCGTGGCAGGTTGCGGAGGCGGCAAAAACGGTGGACGTGCTCCAGATACCGGCCTTTTTGTGCCGACAGACCGATCTGTTGGTAGCGGCGGCGAAAACCGACTCGATAGTCAACATAAAGAAGGGGCAGTTCATGGTCCCGGCGGATATGCGCTACTCGGTTCAGAAGGTTCTAAAAACCAGAGGGTTCGATAGCGTAGATTACGAGACGAGCAAGAAAGCCGGCGTGTGGCTGACGGAGAGGGGGACGACATTCGGTTACGGCAATCTTGTGGTAGATATGCGCTCTCTGCCGATAATGCGAAAATTCGCCCCGGTTATATTCGACGCCACGCACAGCGTTCAGATGCCCGGACAGGGCGGAAAGACAGGCGGTGACAGCTCCTTTGTGCCCTACCTTGCCAGGGCGGCGGCCGCCGCGGGGGTGGACGGCTTCTTTTTCGAGACCCACTTCGACCCTTCAAAGGCCTTGAGCGACGGGCCCAACATGATAAAGCTGGAGAGTCTCGACAGAGTTCTGAGAGAGATAAAAGCCATCAGAGAGATTGCAGAAAACGAATAGGCGCGAATGGTGTAAACCGCCCGGCGCCGTTATGCTAAAATATCATACTTTAATCGACGAGGAATAGTTTATGAACGTTATAGAAGGACAGCTCAAGCTCACAGGCTCCGAGCGTATAGCGATTATCGCGAGCCGCTTCAACCACATCATCACCGACAGGCTGGTAGAGGGTGCGAGAGACGCGTTTCTGCGCCACGGCGGTATGGACGAGAACCTCGATCTCATACTTGTTCCGGGAGCCTTCGAGATTCCGTTCGCGCTTCAAAAGGCTCTCGAGAGCGGTAAGTACTCCGCCGTATGTTGTGTGGGTGCGGTCATAAGGGGCTCCACACCCCATTTCGACTATGTGGCGGCCGAGGCGACCAAAGGTGTGGCGAATACGACACTCAGGTACGGCAAGCCGGTGTCGTTCGGTGTTTTAACGACCGATACGATAGAGCAGGCCATTGAGCGTGCAGGGTCGAAAGCGGGGAATAAGGGCTTCGAAGCGATGGCGGGGCTAATAGAGATGCTCGATCTGTATAGAGAGATGGAGAGTTAATGGCCACCCGTCACCAATCCAGAAGCGCAGTCATCGGACTCCTTTACGCCCACGATATAGGCAACCCGGAGGTGGAGCGCTTCGCCGAAGAGCTGCTGGAGGAGAAGAAGATAAGAAACAGGCAGAGGGAGTTTGCCATGAGTCTTTACAACGGTGTGCTCGGGCATCTCGAGGAGATCGATAAAAAGATAAGAGACCATCTCAAAGATTGGGACTTCGAGAGGCTCGACCATGTGGACAAGTCGATCATGAGACTCGGCACCTACGAACTGCTCCATACCGATCTCGACCGTGCCGTAATAATCAACGAAGCGGTCGAACTGGCCAAAGAGCTCGGCAGCGACCAGTCGCCGAAATTCGTCAACGGGGTTCTCGATGCGATAGAGAAGTCGGCAAAGGGTGCCGAAAGATGAGCCGCATGAGCAAAGAGGAGGCTGTCGAGCTCATAAAAAACGGCGATCTCAAAAGTCTCGGAGAGATGGCGAGCGAGGTCAAAAAGAGGCTCCATCCGAAAAAGATAACCACCTTCGTCGTAGACAGAAACATAAACTATACCAACGTATGCTGGGTAGACTGCAACTTCTGTG
>JALSXE010000236.1:0-7448 GCA_027072755.1 Campylobacterales bacterium
GCTAACGGGAGATATGGGGTATCTCGACGAAGAGGGTTTTCTCTTTATAGTCGACCGCAAAAAGGATCTTATAATCTCGAGGGGAATCAACATCTATCCGAGAGAGATCGAAGAGGTGATAAACGGTTTCGACGGAGTGAAAGCTTCGGCCGTAGTGGGAGTGCCGGACGAAAAATCGGGCGAGGTTCCGGTCGCCTTCGTAGAGCCGGAGGAGGGTGAAAATGTAGATGTCAAGAGACTTAAAATGTTTCTGAAAGAGAAGCTTGCCAACTTCAAAATACCGCGAGAGATTCGTGTTATAGGCGAACTGCCCAAGAATGCGACCGGAAAGGTTTTGAAGCGTCTATTAAAAGAGCAGATCAAAAGAGAGATGAGTGGTTGATACTCCCTTGACATCCCCATACCCTTCGTGTATTATGCCCGTATGAGATACCTCCTAGAGTTTATACAAACGGAAAATCCGCAGAATTGCCATGTTTTCGAGCACCTTAAGTGTTCGCCCGATGAGGCGAAAATTCTTCAGATCGCAGTAAGGCGGTATGTGGAAGGAAGCGAAGAGAGCGCTGTTGTAGAGATGCTCAGCGAACTATACGGCGACGAGCCTTACGGCTACGTCCGCCATCTTGGGAAAATCCGAACCCTTTTTGAGCTCGGATGGCTTGTGCAGAACGGTTTGCACTCAATCAAGCTCGGAGAGCTTTCGATGCTGGAGATTCTGCACGCGGACGTAAGCCCCAGTGTCGCGCTTTTGAAGCTTCTTGAAAACGGAAACCTCGATCTTATGCTGCCGGAGGTCACCCCCTATACGGACCATCTGGAGTATCTGCAGGATCAGTTCCTGCGTATCGACCTATATTCGAAGATGGGTGCACCCAGGCATGGGCATTCGGCCGGCTCGGCGGGCACGAGCCGCCTACAGAACAAGCTCGGACTTCTGGAGAAGAGGATTCAGGAGCGTGTCGCCGTTACAAAAGAGCCCATTGTCGTAGAGGAGTTTTTCAAGGAGAGAGGGTTAGACGCGAAAGAGCAGATAATCTTCCTGGCCCTTCTGAAAGAGGAGTATGCCGGAGGCGAGGGAAACCTCCGCGACATGAACACCTTGATAGATATTGTAAGTTACGACGAGTACGACCGCTTCAAGAACCGCGCACTTCTCGAAGAGGGCGCGAAGCTGGTGAGTGAAGAGATAATCGACTACGACGAGATGCTAAACCCGTTCGGGGGAATCACCCGCTCCTTTTTCATAAACGAGGAGGTGCTTCACGACATCATACACCCGCAGAAGAAGAAAAAGCGTACAAAGCTCAAGCTCGATATGCTCGTCAAAGAGCAGGATATTTTCGATCTGATAGACCCCAAAACCTCGCTGGAGGATGTGGTGCTCCACCCGCAGACGCGCGAGATTCTAAACTCCCTGCTGAAGCAGATGGACAGAAGGGTCGCATCGAGGCTGAAGGAGTGGGGTATTCGCCCCAAAGCCAAAAATATAGATGCGAGAATCATATTTTACGGTCCTCCAGGAACGGGAAAGACGATGACCGCTCTCTCTTTGGCCAAATCGATGAAGAGACAGGTTTTGAGCTTCGACTGCTCCAAGATACTCTCGATGTATGTGGGCGAGAGCGAAAAGAATGTAAGAAAGATTTTCGATACCTTCAAAGAGCTTGCCGAAAAATCGAAAAGCGAGCCGGTGCTGCTTCTGAACGAAGCGGATCAGTTTCTAAGCAGCAGGAGTACCGGTCCCGGCAACAGCGCGGAGAAGATGCACAACCAGATGCAGAACATCTTTCTGGAGCAGATAGAGCGGTTCGAGGGTATTCTTGTAGCGACTACCAATCTTATCGAGAATCTCGACAGCGCATTTTCGAGACGCTTCAACTACAAGATCTCCTTCAAAAAACCGAACCGTGAGCAGCGAATGGAGCTCTGGAAGAAGATGCTTCCCGAAAACGCCCCCTACGAAAAGGGTTTCGACATAGAGAAGCTGGCGGAGTTCGACCTTACCGGCGGCCAGATAAACCTGATAATCAAAAACACCGCATACAGCGTTGCCGTAAATGATGAGCCGCTATTTAGGGTGGAGGATTTCATACGAGAAATCAAAAAAGAGCAGGGCGGCAGCTTCGAAGGCGAAAGCAGATCTATGGGATTTCTGAACGGATAGTCGAAATGAAGCGGGTAGCGGAGCTCTATGAAAAGGATCGGCCGAGGGAGAAGCTGAAGACGAAGGGACCGGCGGCTCTTAAAAACTACGAGTTGATAGCAGTACTTATCGGAAGCGGAACGAAAGAGAGAGATGTCATAAGGATCTCGAAAGAGGTGGAAAGGATTCTCGAGGCCGATTTTGAAGGGCTTTCTCTCGACAAGTTAACGACTGTTCAGGGGCTCGGTCCGGCAAAGTCGATGCAGATACTCGCCGCCATAGAGCTGAGTCGCCGCCATCTGATAAAGAGAAACTCGAAGATCACCTGCGCCGAGGATGTCTGGCGAGAGCTTCGCGGCTATGCCGACAGGAGGCAGGAGCATCTACTCTCCATCACGCTCGACGGCGCGGGGCACATGATAGAGAGGCGCGTCGTGACGGTAGGAACCCTGAATCAGAGCCTCGTCCATCCGCGGGAGCTCTTCGCCGACGCTATCGCCGACCGTGCAGCGGGTATCATCATGGCCCACAACCACCCGAGCGGAAACTGCTTCCCCAGCTCCGAAGACCGCCGCGTCACCCGCCGTATCAAGGATGCGGCCTCGATAATAGGCATAGAGCTCATCGATCACGTGATAATAACCGAAGATAGCTGGTTCAGCTTCGCCGAAGAGGGTGAACTCTGATGCCGCTTCGTGTTTCCATGCGAAACATATTCTCTCCTATCAATAATTCTTCTAACCGTACAATTTTTATTTAAAGTTTATTTGATAAACTACCCTAACATTGGTTTTTAGAGACTAAACGAAGCCTTAACAGGCTTTAACAAAGGGGTTTTTGATGACACATATGGTCGCGGATCATCCATATTTCGGCGCCTTTATGCTACTGGTGATAACTTTCGCCGCTTTCGGTGCGACACTCTTTGCGGCACGATTCGTCAGCCGCAAGCTGGCCAGGCTCGATACCGAAAAGCTCAAACTCACCATATACGAGTGCGGGCCCGAGGTTACGAAGCAGCCGAACACAATCTCTACGCAGTTCTATCTCTTTGCACTGCTCTTTATCCTCTTCGATATCGAAATCATATTCATGTTTCCCTGGGCCATAGATTTCAAAGTGCTCGGATGGTTCGGTTTCGCGGAGATGATCCTCTTTATACTGCTGCTTGCGATCGGATTTATATATGCTTGGAAGAAAGGAGCGCTTGAATGGCACAGCATCAAGTAAACTACACCCAAAGCGGCGGCCTGCCCGTCGCGCTTACCACTGTCGACAAAATCCTGAACTGGGGCCGCAGCAACTCGGTCTGGGCTCTTACGTACGGATTGGCCTGCTGTGCGATCGAGATGATGGCATCGGGTGCCAGCCGCTACGACTTCGACCGGTTCGGGACCATATTCCGGGCGTCTCCGCGCCAGGCGGACCTAATGATCGTGGCCGGCACGCTGACCAAAAAGCATGCCGAGTTCATCAGGCGCCTTTATGACCAGATGACGGAGCCCAAATGGGTCATATCGATGGGAAGCTGCGCCAATACGGGAGGCATGTTCAATACGTACGCTACCGTTCAGGGTGTCGACCGCGTCATACCGGTGGATCTCTATCTGCCCGGATGTGCGCCCAGACCTGAGACGCTTCAGTACGCGGTAATGCTTCTTCAGCAGAAGATTCGCCGTGAATCGGCAAACAAATCTCAAAAACCCAAAAGGCTGGTATGATGAGACCGTATACTCCTAAAGACAACGTTCAGGCAAAAGCCTACTACACCGACCGCTTCTGGGTCGCACCGCGGGTACCCGAAGAGCCGGTGCCCGAAGAGGGGGTCTATGCCGAGGATCTGGCGGCGGTAAAGGCGTGCTGTAAGGTGCTCAAAGCCTATATCCAGAGAGGACAGTTGGTGATCCACATAAACCCGGAAGAGAATTTCGAAGCGCTGAAGGTGCTTAAAGAGCAGAGATGGTACGAGATGCTCTCCGAGATGAGTGCGGTCGACTTCCTTGCCGAGCGCGGCGGCTTCGAAGTATTCTACCAGCTTCTGAACCTAAATACCGCGAAGCGGATCCGGGTCAAATGTTTCGTCGAAGAGAACCAGGCGGTAGAGAGCGTCAACCCGCTCTTTAGAAGTGCGGACTGGGCGGAGCGCGAGATGTGGGATCTTATGGGTGTGAAGGTGAACAACCACCCCTATATGAAGAGGCTCATCATGCCGGACGACTGGGAGGGGCACCCCCTTAGAAAAACCTATCCGCTCGAAGGAGACGAGTTCGCCCAGTGGTATGAGGTCGACAAGATATTCGGAAAAGAGGCCAGGGATATAATCGGGCCCGAAAACCGGGATCCCGCACGCATAGACCGTTACGATACGGAGCGTTTCGCGAGACTCGGACACGAAGTGCCCAGGGGCGCGCCTGCCGAAGAGGCCGAAAAAGCCGAAGAGACTCCCGTGCGTTACCAGGAGGAAGAGGGAGTCTTCCTTATAGAGAAGTTCTCTCCCGAGAGATCAAAAGTATTAGAGCGAAGAAAGTAGGGGGACGCGGATGCAACAGACCAACAGACTAAGACCGTTTTTCGAGAACCTCGAATTCGAGCGTGACGACAACCATATGGTTATCAACTTCGGACCGCAGCACCCCTCGGCCCACGGTCAGCTGAGGCTGATACTGGAGCTCGACGGAGAGCAGGTGGTCAGGGCCATTCCCGATATCGGGTATCTTCATCGCGGTATGGAGAAGATGGCGGAGAACATGATCTACAACGAGTTTCTTCCTACAACCGACAGAATGGACTATATCGCCGCTACTGCTAACAACTACGGTTTCGCACATGCGGTAGAGAAGCTGATAGGGCTCGAAGTGCCGAGACGCGCACAGGTGATCCGCACGATACTGCTTGAGCTGAATAGAATCATCTCGCACCTCTTCTGGCTTGCGACCCACGCTCTGGACGTGGGGGCTATGAGTGTATTTCTCTACTGCTTCAGGGAGCGCGAGCATGCGATGGATCTTATGGAGGACTACTGCGGGGCGCGCCTCACCCACTCTGCCGTACGTATAGGAGGCGTTCCGCTCGATCTTCCCGAAGGGTGGCTCGGCGCGCTGGCCAAATTCGTAAACGAACTCCCCGGAAACATAAAAGATTACGAAGATCTTCTTACCGAAAACAGAATCTGGCGAATGCGTCTCGAGGGTGTCGGGGTGATACCTCCCGAGATGGCCAAGAGCTGGGGATGTACCGGCATCATGCTTAGAGGTAGCGGCATCGAATACGACATCAGGAAAGAGGAGCCGTACGAACTCTACGACGAGCTCGAATTCGACATACCCGTAACGGATGCGTGCGACAGCTACGGCCGCTACAAGCTCTATATGGAAGAGATGCGTCAGTCTGTGCGTATCATTCAGCAACTGATCGCGATGTATGACGATACTCCGCCGGAACTGATGGCCCATGCGCCCCAGTACATCTCCGCTCCCAAAGAGGATATAATGACCCAGAACTACTCTTTGATGCAGCACTTCGTACTGGTGACTCAGGGTATGCGACCGCCCGTAGGCGAAGTCTATGTGCCGACAGAAAGCCCCAAAGGTGAGCTCGGCTTCTATATAAATTCGCAGGGCGAACCGTATCCTTACAGGCTCAAGATGAGAGCACCCAGCTTCTGGCACTGCGGTATTTTGCAGGATCTGCTGCCCGGCACATATATAGCGGATATCGTTACCATCATAGGTAGTACGAATATCGTCTTCGGCGAAATAGACAGGTAAGGGGGAGAGTATGGTACGTTACGATCTGCGACATCTGCACGACAACTTTTACGACAGGATGATGGAGCTGCTGGAGACAGGGACGAAGGTGGACGAAGTCGCGATCTTTCTATTCGAGATCGGAGACTTCACTCCCGTTCAGAAGAGCGCCGACCTTATCAAGGAGGCCGGGCACGAACTGCTCAACTCCCTGAAGTTCAACGAAGTCGACTGGACCATTTCGGTGAGAAGGAAAAAGTAGTGGCCCGTGTGGTTTTCTCTACATGGCGCGGTGAGTCGATAGACAACCGCGGCAAGCCGGAGTCCGAGTGGGTCGAGTCGCAGTACAAGCTGCCGGAGCAGTATGAGGCGGACCGCAACGCCAAGGCGTTCATAGGCTGGGACGGCTTCGCGATATTCGATGAAGAGGTCGATGTCGTGAGGCTCGGAACCGAATATGCCGCTACATACCAGAAGTACTCCGAAGCGTGCGGAAGGTGTGCACCAGGCCGATGGGGAGGACGTATTCTATACGACCTGATGGACAAGATCGCCCGCGGAGAGGGGGAGATGAGCGATCTCGAACACCTCAAAGAGGTCTCCCGTACGATGATGGAGACATCCAAGTGCGAAATCGGCCGTACCGTCCCCAAACCCCTTCTGGATATGATGGAGTACTACGAAGAGAGCTTCAAAGAGCTTATCGAACAGAAAAAGCCGAGCAAAGACTACAACCTCGAAAGTATCGACTATATAGCCAAGGTGACGGCTCCGTGCATGGATGCCTGCCCGACGCATGTAGATATTCCGGCCTATATAGAAGGGGTGCGCGATCTAAGGTTCGACGACTCCCTGAAGGCGACGAGGCAGACTATGCCGCTTGCGCATACATGCGGCCGAGTCTGTCCGCATCCGTGCGAAGATGAGTGCCGGCGCTCGAACCTCGACGAGCCGATCTCGATCATGGAGCTCAAACGTATCGGTGCCGACTATGAGACCGATCACGGTTTCGAGTGGCTCCATCCGCACGAGCCCGCAAAGGAGAAGATAGGCAAAAAGGTCGCTATAGTCGGGGCCGGACCGGCCGGACTCACCGCGGCCTACTATCTTGGGTTGGAGGGAATCGACTGCGACGTTTACGAAGAGCTGCCGGTTCTGGGCGGAGAGGTGGCCGTAGGTGTTCCCGAGTACAGGATGCCGATCGACAAGTACAACAAAGATATCGAGCTTGCAAAAAGCGTAGGAACCAACTTCATCACCAATACCAGAGTGGATGCCGATATGCTCAGAAGGTTCGAGAAAGAGTACGATGCGACCCTTCTGGCATTCGGGACCCGGCTCAGCAAAAAGGTACGCGCCAAAAACGAGCGTGAAGATATGCCGGGCTACTGGGGAGCGATAAGCTTTCTGGATCGGGTCAATCTGTGGGAGAAGTACCGCATAGGATCGCCGGTCGACCTTACCGGAAAGACGGTAGTGTGCGTCGGCGGTGGTTTTACATCGATGGATGTCGTGCGCTGCGCAGTCAGGGCCAATGCCGAAAAGGTGATCATGCTCTA
>JALSXE010000236.1:7458-13624 GCA_027072755.1 Campylobacterales bacterium
CTACAGGCGCGACGAGAAGACGATCATAAGAAACACCACATACGAAGAGTACCACGAAGCCGTAGAGGAGGGAGTCGAGTTCATATTCCACTCCGCCGTAGAGGAGATTATAGAGGATGAGAACGGTCGTCTCAAAAAGCTGAAGGTCAACCGCTTCGAACTGGTCCCCGACCCGGACGGAGGCAGGCCGCAGCTGGTCAAGATAGAGGGGGCCGACTTCGAAATAGAGTGCGACTACCTTATTCCGGCCGTAAGCCAGGCGGCAGACCTGAGCCTGCTTCCGGAGGAGTGGGAACTGGAGCTTACGAGTTGGAACACGCTCAAGACGAACGGCCGCGACTATATGACAAGCCGCAAAGGGCTCTTCGCGGCAGGAGACTGCGAATACGGCCCTATGACAATTGTAAACGCCGTAGGCCAGGCGAAGCGTGCCGCTTCGGTCATTTCGCGTTACGTCCGTACGGGCGAAATAACGTTGACCGACGAAGAGATCATGGAGGATCATCTCCGCAAGCTGCGTGTCTACGACAAGAGCGAAAAGGTTACGGGATGGCTGCCCGGTCTGCCCAGACAGGTGAGCGAGAAGCTTTCGGTCGAGGAGCGGCGTGACAACAACAGAGAGGTCAACCTCGGTTTCACTCAGGAAGAGGCGATTGCCGAGGCCGAACGCTGTATGCGATGCTACTACATCGCTATGACGGCGGTTTAGGGGGGGTCGGTATGATTAAAATGACTATAGACGGATGCCGGATCGAAGCTCGCAGAGGCGAGACGATTCTTCAGGCCGCGCGCCGAAACGGCCACTATATACCGACCATGTGCTACCTGAGCAAAGTGAAGCCGATTGCCTCCTGTAGGCTCTGTGTCGTGGAGGTAGAGGGTGTCGACGGTTTCATTCTAAGCTGTCAGGCGCCGGTCATAGAGGGGATGGAGGTCAGAACGAACTCTCCCGAGCTTTTTAGCCACCGGCAGAATATCATGAAGCTCTACGACGTGAACCATCCGCTCGAGTGCGGTGTATGTGACAAGAGCGGCGCATGCGACCTTCAGAACAAGACCCTGGAGTTTGGTGTCGACAATCAGGAGTTTTCGGCCAGGGATCACAAGAGAGACCTGAGAAAATGGGAGTTCATAGGCTACGACGAGTCGCTCTGCATCCTCTGTGAAAAGTGCGTGCATGTCTGCAACGAGGTGATCGGGGACGATGCGATAGAGATTCACTACGGCGGCTACAACTCCCGTATTCAGCCCAAAGGGAGTGAAGAGCTCGAGTGCACGAACTGCGGCGAGTGCATAGCGGTATGTCCGGTAGGCGCTATGATAAGCACCGACTTTCAGTACAAGGCCAACGCATGGGAGCTTCAGAAGGTGCCCGCAACTTGCGCCCACTGCAGCGGCGGGTGCGCACTCGACTACGAGCGCAGGCACGAAGGCGCCCTGGAGAGGTCGGAACCGAGAATCTACCGGGTCACGAACGAGTTCGAGTTCACGACTCTGTGCGGAGCCGGAAGATTCGGATACGACTTTGAAAACCGCTCGGCCGAAAGGGATGAAAAGGCTTTCGATAGAGCGGTAGAGGCTTTCAAAAATGCCAGTACCATCCGCTTTACAAGCAGGATAACGAACGAGGAGGCGATGATACTCCAGCGCCTCAAGGAGCGATACGGGTACAGGCTTGTAAACGGGGACGCTCTGAACTACAAAAGGTTTCTCGAGAGCTACGCCTCCATAACGGGAAAGACGCTCTTTAACGGTACGCTCGAATCTATTGCCGAAGCCGACGGAGTGATCGTTATGGGTAGCAGGATACTGACCGACAATCCGGCCGTGCGCTACCACATAACGATGGCATCGAAGAGGCAGAACGCACGTGTAGCCTATATGCATCCGATGGAAGATAGAGAGATGCAGAACGTGGTGACGCAGTTTGTGAAATATGAGGTGGGTACCGAAGAGGGTGTGCTCGCTATGCTTGCAAGGACGCTGCTCGAAGGTAAAGTGGATATCAAAAAGATAGAGTCGTTCCTCGAAGATCTCGACGAGGGATACCTGAGTGCCGAGAGCAACGTAGGTGAAGAGGAGCTCGAGACTCTGCGCAGGTCGTTTGCGAGGTGCAAAAAGATAGCTCTGGTTGTCGGCGAAGACTGCATTAACCATCCGCGTGCCGCACAGATAGCGAAGCTCGCCGCACTCTTTGAGCGTTTCGGAAATATATCGGTGCTGCCGGTAGCACCGAAGACCAATTCGCTCGGAGTGAGCCTGATCTGCGACCTCGACGATAGCGAGGAGGGAAGCGTGATAGGCTACAACGCCCCCGGAGATTTCGTGCTCAGCTCATACGGAGACGGTGATCTGGATATGCCCGCTCTAAACCAGCAGGAGGGGACATTCACTACGCTCGACAAGCGTGTTGTTCCTACAAACGCGGCTTTGCCCTACAACGGCTATACACTTTGCGAAATAGCCGTCGCTCTCGGCATAGAGGCACGCTACACGATAGACTTCACCGAAGAGCTTCCGGAAGAGAAGGGGTTCAAAAAGATCCGTTTCGACGATATCCCCTACTACTTCGACAACAGCGAAGGGGAGGTTCGGGGATATACGATGAAACGAATGAAACATACTGTAGACTCCACCCTCGAGGAGGTGGAGGAGCTTCCGGAGTTCAACGGTCCGATTCTCTACCGATGTGACCCCGTTCTGCAGTTTGGACCTCAGACCGCGAGAGCGTCGCAGTTGAATAAAGAGGAAGCCGTACTGCTCGGATCGCGGCAGTTCGCGATGGCGGCCAAACTTAAAGAGGGTATGCGCGTGAAAATCAGAGTTGGAGAGGCAGAGATGGAGAGGGTGTTTAGAATCGACCCGGAGCTCAAAGGTACGATAGCGCTTAACCCTACCTTTGACTTGGGATTAAGTGAAGATTTGCTATCTTCACTCTACCGTTTCAGCCAAAGTAAAATTGAAGTAGTGGGACAGCCAAATGAGTGAAATTACAATCAAGATCGACGGAAAAGAGTGTAAAGCCGAAGAGGGAGAGTTCATTCTCAATGTTGCGCGTGCCAACGATATATTCATTCCGGCCATATGCTATCTGACACGCTGCAGCCCCACACTCGCATGCCGTCTCTGCCTGGTGGAAGCGGACGGCAAGCAGGTCTATGCCTGCAACGCCAAATCCAAAGACGGGATGGAGGTTACGACACTGACCGAGAACATCGCCGAAGAGAGACGCGCGATAATGGAGGTTTACGATGTCAACCACCCCCTTCAGTGCGGAGTATGTGACCAGTCCGGAGAGTGTGAACTTCAAAACTATACCCTCGAACTGGGCGTCGATGAGCAGCACTACGCGATAAAAGATGTCCCGAGAGAGGCGAAAGACTGGGGATTGATGCACTACGATCCGGGTCTGTGTATCGTCTGCGAGCGATGTGTCACCGTCTGTAAAGATATGATCGGCGACGCGGTTTTGAAGACCGTACCGAGAGGTGGAGAGGCCCTCGACAAGAGCCTCAAAGAGAGCATGCCCAAGGACGCTTACGCGATGTGGAACAAGCTGAACAAGTCGCTTATAGGCACCGTTACGGGAGACACCCTCGAGTGTACCGACTGCGGTGAGTGTATCGCGGTCTGTCCGGTGGGCGCTCTTGTAAGCAGCGACTTCCAGTATACATCCAACGCATGGGAGCTCAACTCCATTCCCGCTACTTGCGCTCACTGTAGTGCGGGCTGTCACCTCTACTACGACGTCAAGCATACAAGCATAGACAATCCCGAGCCCAAGATATACCGTGTAAAAAACGAGTGGAACTACGTCTCGCTCTGCGGAGCGGGGCGCTTCGGATACGATTTTGAAAACAGGGTGGAAGGAAAGGATGAAGAGGCTTTCAAAAGAGCCGTAGAGGCTTTCGAAAAGGCCGACACCATCCGCTTCTCTTCAACCATAACAAACGAAGAGGCGCTGATTCTCCAGCGCCTTAAGGAGAAGAGGGGCTACAGGCTCGTAAACGAAGAGGCGAACAGGTTCAGAAAGTTTATGGATTCGTTCTCGAAAGCCGCCGGAACCACTCTGTGGAGCGGAAATCTCAAAAACGTGCACAACAGCGATTTCGTTGTGAGTATCGGGTCTCAGCTCAAAAGCGACAATCCGAGAGCAAGATTCGCCTTCAACAATGCGATAAAGATGAACAAGGGAGCCGGACTCTACTTCCACCCGGTAAAAGACCCGGTCGTGGAAGGGTTCGGAAAAAACATTATCTGTATAAATCACAAGCCGGGCCTCGAAGAGGCGGCTATGTACCTGATTCTCGATCTCTTCGGCGACAAAGAGACCATGCCTAAAGAGGTCGTGGAGTATCTCGACTCTTTCCACAGCAAAGGGACCAAAACGGTCGAGGAGACGATCAAGGAGAAAGTTACGGAAACCGTAACGAAAACAGTAAAAGATGAAGAGAGCGGTGAAGAGAAGGAGATCACCGAAGAGGTGACCAAGATGGTCCCCAAAAAGGTAACGAAAGAGGTCGAGGTCGATCTCAACAGGCTTTTAGACATTCTCGACGCTCCCGAAGATTTCAGCGACAAGATGGTCAAGATGCTGGCCAAAAAGGAGAAGTTCTCCATCATTCTCGGAGAGGATCTCTTCTGTCATCCGAGATCGGAGAATCTCGCCCGACTTGCGGGGCTGATCCAAAGATGTACCGATTTCGACGTCGTGATTCTCCCTTCCAAAACCAATACTCTGGGCGTCTCGCTCATATGTGACCTTGACGATGAAGCGGGAGATTATGTTATAGGATACAACGCCGAAGGCGATTTCGTTCTGAGCGCAAGCGGAGACGGAGATCTCGATATGCCGGCGCTCAATCAGCAGGAGGGGACGTTGACGAACGTCGACAAGCGCGTCGTTCCAACCAATGTGGCGCTCGGCTACAACGGGTATATCCTCAACGATCTGGCCAACGCACTGGGCCTTGAAGCCGAGCTGACCGTCGAATATACCGCGGCGCTGCCGGAGGGCAAAGGCTACAGAGCGCTCGAATTCGACGACCTACCGAACCACTATACGAACAGAGGTGAGGAGATACGCGGCTACGAAATCGCTCCGCAGAAGGTGCGCCGAACGAACGCGGCCATATCTCATATAGATGAATCTGCGGCGATGGAGGGAGAGATAGCCTACAGGTGCAATCCGGTACTGCAGTTCAACGAGTTCACAAAAAAGAGCCATCAACTCGAAACGGAAGCTAAACTATATGTTTCGGCAGAGAGACTCGGGAGTTTGGGAGTCGAGGAGGGTGAAAAGGTCAGGGTCGTATTGCCGGAAGGCAGTATAGAGCTGGCTGTGGAGGTAGATAAATTCATCGGAGGCGATATAGTTATGGTTCCGGATTTCGATCCTGAAACGGGAGCCGAAGGACTGTTTGCATCCAACAGATACCAAAACGTTACGATAGAAAAGGTGTAAGCCATGACATTAACTGAATTTGTGATCTCGACGATCGTCAAAATCCTTGTGGTGCTGGGTATCTTTTCGGCGCTTGCCGGATTCGGCACCTACCTGGAGCGTAAAGTTCTTGCCTTCATGCAGCGGCGGCTCGGGCCGATGCATGTCGGACCGTACGGACTTCTGCAGGTCCTTGCCGACGGTATCAAGCTCTTTACGAAAGAGGACATCGTTCCGCAGAACTCCGTAAAGCCGATCTTTATGATAGCGCCTATAATAGGTGCGGCGACCGCTTTCATAGCGCTTGCGGCGGTACCTCTTCTGCCGGAATTTGAGATATTCGGAATTACGGTGCATCCCATCATATCCGATATCAACGTCGGCGTTCTGTTCGTTCTCGGTGTCATGGCTAGCGGTCTGTACGCTCCCCTGCTCGGCGGTATGGCCAGTGCCAACAAATGGGGCCTTCTCGGGGCGGCCCGTACGGTCATACAGCTTCTGAGTTACGAGGTAGTTACGGGTTTAAGTATCATGGCGCCTCTAATGATGGTGGGATCGCTCTCTTTGATAGATATCAACAACTACCAGAGCGGAGGATTCACCGACTGGATAGTCTGGAGCCAACCGGTCGCTTTCGTTCTCTTCCTTATCGCGGGATTTGCGGAGACCAACAGAACACCTTTCGACCTGCTGGAGCATGAAGCGGAGATCGTATCGGGGTAC
>JALSXE010000237.1:0-3510 GCA_027072755.1 Campylobacterales bacterium
ATGTATCTTTGTCGAACTTTCCGCCTGCGTGAAGTACAGTAAGGACCACCGTGGCCGCCGAGACCTTTTCGGTCGGATGTATGTCTGTGGGGATACCGCGTCCGTTGTCGCTGATTACAGCACTTCCGTCTTTTTTAAGTGTGACTTTTATCTTGTCGCAGTATCCGGCCATCGCTTCGTCTATGGCGTTATCCACCACTTCGTATATCAGGTGGTGCAGACCTTTGACAGATGTGTCTCCTATGTACATTCCGGGACGTTTTCTAACAGCTTCTAGTCCCTTTAGAACTTTGATATTGCTTGCACCGTAGTTTTGGTTACTCATATATTGGGTTCCTTGGATCTTAGATTATTATAGGCATTATAACGGTAGAGAAGTTTCCGCTCTCCACTATGAACGGCAGGTTGGGTTCGTTTAGCCCCATAGTGAAGGTCTCCGTGTCTATGTTGCTCAGAAAGTCCAGAAGATATCTGCTGTTTACAGCGAGAACGAATTTGTTTTCGAAGCCGGTTTCAACCGCGATCTCCGTCTGCGCTTCGGAGTTTTCGTCTCCTAGGCTTTTGAATACTATGGAGTCCGGTTCGAATGTCATCTTGATCTCTTGGGAGATCGTCGTTATCTGTTTTATCGCTTCGATGATTTTGCTTTTGGGAAGCGTAAGAGAGTATTTTACGCTTTTGGGAATGATCCGTTCGTAATCGGGATACTTTCCGTTTATAAGACGTGTAAAGAAGTAGTACCCGGGAGCGGTTATGATAAGGTTCGTCTCGTCGTAGTGTATCTCTATCTGGTCGAAAAAGAGTTTCTGAATCTCTATGATCGCCTTTTTCGGGATGATCATGGAGAGGGTGGTTCCGCTGCTGTTCTCTATCTTTCCTATCGCGAGCCTTCTCGTATCGGTTCCGACTACGTCTATTTCGTTCTCTTTGATATTCAGGAGGGCCCCGTTAAGTTCATATTTCGGGTTGTTGGTGTCTATGGCGGGAGAGACCTTTTTGAACATCTGTATAAGCTTCATCGAGTCGAGTTCTATCGAGGGCAGGTCGTCTATATCGGGGAAGGTGGGGAACTCTTCGGCGTTGAACATCGGGAGTTTGAATCTCGAGTTCTCCTGCTTGATATGGAGGGTATCTTCGATCGTTTCGAGAATTATGTCGCCCTCTTTGAGAATACGTACAATGTCGAGGAGCTTCTTTCCGTTTGCCGTAGCCTTTCCTTCAAGCTGTATGCTTACATGCTCGGTATCTATCGTAAGCCCGATCTCCTGGTCGGTAGCTTTTGCCGTAAGACCGTTATCTTTTGCCGTAAGCAGAATGTGCGACGTGATCTGTGACGTATCTTTCTTCTCCAGAAAGGGCTGGAGATTGATAAGCAGTGACTCGAGCGTGCTTTTGGCTACAGCAAGTCTCATCGGAACTCCTTTATTTTTTTAATAGTTTTAGTAGCAGTAGTCGTTTGCCGTGTTTTTGTGAAAAAGCTGATTCGCACTGCGAGAATGCGGCGATTGAAAATAGGGCAGAGATATAAATCTGTTCACCTTTTTTCACTGGGATCTATTATATCTTTTTTTCTCCTCAAAATAAATAGAGTGCTCCCTTTAAAAGGGGGTTGGAGAGGTTATTGGGATGTAGCTGAAGTTATTTTGTGGTTCAGCTCCTCTATTTTCGCCTTGAATGTCTCGTCTTTGTCGATGAGCTGGTTTATCTTCTTCATCGCGTGGCTTACGGCGGTATGGTCCTTCATACCGAAATATTGGGCCAGGCTCGGCATAGAGTTGGGTGTAAGAGATCTGGCGAGGTAGATTACGATGCGCCTTGCGGCGACTATATTTTTGCTTCTGCTCTTGCTCTTTATCTCGCTCGGTTTCACATTCAGCTCTTTGGAGACGACCTTTACTATGTCGTCTACGGTTATGTTTTCGGTCCGCTCTTTGAGCTGGTTTTTTACCACGTTTTTAGCGAATTCGAGAGTGATGTTCTGGTTCATCATATTCGCAAAAGCGTTCAGTTGAATGATTATCCCCTCGATCTCCCGGATATTGTTGCCCATGTTGGCCGCGATGTAGTTTACGATGTCGTTATCCAGATGTATACCGTTCAGTTCGCACTTCTTTTTTATGATGGCGATTTTGGTCTCGAGCTCCGGCGGCTGTATGTCCACTATGAGACCCCACTCGAATCTGCTTCTGAGGCGCTCTTCGAGCCCGGCGATCTTCTTGGGGTGCTGGTCGGAGGTCATCACTATCTGTTTTCCGGCGCCGTGAAGCTCGTTGAATGTGTGGAACAGCTCCTTTTGCGTCTCCTCTTTGCGGCTTAGAAACTGTATGTCGTCGAGCAGGAGTATGTCGCAGCTTCTGTATTTGTCTCTGAAGCGGTCCATCGTGTGGTTTCTTAGGTGGTGTGTAAACTGGTTCATAAACTGCTCCAAAGAGGTGAATATTACCTGTTTGCCTCTTTGGAGATTGAAGTTTCCGATGGCGTGGAGAAGGTGGGTCTTTCCCAGGCCCGCCCCGCCGTAGATGAAGAGCGGGTTGTACTGCTCACCCGGTTTTTCGGCCACTCTCAGCGCCGCGGTATAGGCAAACTGGTTAGAGCTTCCGACTACGAAGCTTTCAAACGTATAGGAAGGGTTCAAAATGGTGCTTTTTGCGGAGCTCTTCGCCGCCGCGGTTTCAGACAATTCACCCCTCTTTTGCGCCGCGGCCGCTTTTTTCCTGTTTTTCACCTCTACGACCACATCGGGCTTGACTCCCGTTTTTAGCTCGAAAAGATGGGACAGTTTCTGTGCGTAGCGGGTGCCGACCCATTTGGCTATGATGGGATTTGGTGCGTAAAACACCGCTATATCGGACCTCGAGGCCTCTTCGTCATACTGCAGCTGCTTAATGTAGCGCTCAAACTCGATCTGCGGAATCTCCTGTTTCAGCAGTTCCAAAATCTGGTTACCTAACATTTTTCAACCTGTGAATAAAGTGTGTGAATATTTTATCTCATCTTCGTTAAAATAAGGTTACGAAAGTGTGAAAAGTGTACTATTCACATTGTGAATAAGAGGGTGAAAAGTTGAATATACTCGGTATAGACCCAGGCAGTAGAAACTGCGGGTACGCGATAGTGAAAAAAGAGGGTCGGTCGATCATTCTGGTGGAGGCCGGCCTCATTAAAATAAAGCAAAAGGTTCTTCAGCATCAGATAGTGGAGTTGGTAGAGGGACTCGACCTCGTTTTAAAGGCGAACAGCGTAGACGAAGTGGCGATAGAGGATATCTTCTACGCATACAACCCGAAAACGGTCCTGAAGCTTGCACAGTTTCGCGGTGCTCTTAGCCTGAAGATTCTGCAGGAGATCGGAAATTTTTCGGAGTATACGCCGCTTCAGGTAAAAAAGGCTCTAACCGGCAACGGCAAAGCGGCCAAGGAGCAGGTCGCCTTTATGGTAAAACGGATTTTGAAGATAAATAGAGAAATAAAGCCTCTGGACATAACCGATGCGATGGCCGTGGCGATAACG
>JALSXE010000238.1:0-3481 GCA_027072755.1 Campylobacterales bacterium
CATATAACAGAGACAGCGGCAGCGGAGCTTTCGGAAGCCTCGGAGGCGGACCCTTTTTCACATCTTTAGAAGATCAGACACTGGATGCCGTAGGCGCCAAAGGGAGTGCATGGATCGCCGGAGTCTCTTACGACTTTTCAAACAGCGGATTGGAGGGTCTGGAGAGCTACATTTCGTTCGGCAGCTTCAAAGCGGACAAGAGATCTCTTTATGAGACATTCGAAACCGATATCGCCATAGCGTACGAAATCTCGGAGAGCTTGAACATTACGGCCGCTTACGCTTTTGTAGACGACAAAACTGCCGATAACAATGACTACTCACAGTTCAGATTCATAGCCGACTACAACTTCAGAGGGCCGTAAACTCTTCTTCATCTCCATCTTTTAAAGAGTGGAGCGCATACCAGACCTGGCCCAGTGCGATGGAGCCGTCGTTCGGCGGGGTGTTCAGAGGGGTCAGAACCCTCCTGCCGGTCGACTCGAGGGCCTCGAGTACCGCTTCGCTCAGGGTGCGGTTCTGGAAGACCCCGCCGCTAAGCACCACCGGAAGTTTCGGATACTTTTCGCAATATCGGACGACAAGATCGACCAGCGAGGCTATGAAGCGCTCCGCGATTCGATTCGGTGCGGTTTCGACGATGGCCTTTACGGCGGGCCGCCAGTCGACAACTCCGTCATCGGTAACCATCGGCAGCGCTTCGCACTTCCGACCCTCTTTTACGGCTGCTTCCAGACGCAGCCCGCTCTCCCCCTCGTAGCTAACTCTCTGGCATATACAGGCAAGAGAGGCCGCCGCGTCGAAAAGGCGCCCCATAGAAGTGGTTACGGGCGAGTTTATCCCCTTTTGCCACGACCGGTGCAGCAGAGCAATTTCGGATCGATTGAACGCGGCCACTGTGGGCGAGTCCATCTGCAGAATCTCTTCGAGCGTGTAACACTCGAAAAGCAGCGACAGAGCGCTCCTGCGCGGTTCACGCACCGCTTTTTCGCCTCCGAGAAGCCTGAAGGGGCGAAGGTGCCCCACTCTCTCAAACCCCTTTATGCCGCACAAAAGCGTCTCTCCTCCCCAGACGGTGGCGTCATCGCCGTAGCCCGTGCCGTCCCATACGAACGCGAGAACATTGTCTGTAACTTTGTGCTCGGCCATTACCGCCAGCGCATGGGCATGGTGGTGCTGCACGGTTTGAGTGCGCAGTGTGGAGTACGTAATACTTAGATTTTCGACCCACTTCGTGGTTTCGTAGTACGGGTGTTTGTCGCAAACGACCGTTTTCGCCTCGAAGTCGTAGAACCTCTTGAAAGTCTCGACGGTACGCTCGAAGTACTCCATCGACTCTATCGAGCCGAGATCGCCAATGTGGGGCGAGAGGATGATCTTTTCGTCGAATGCGAGAGCGATCGTATCTTTCTGGTTGGCCCCCACCGCCAGAGTGTTCTGCCTGCACGCACTCTCGAGCGGTATGGTCAAAGGTGCTATGCCGCGTGCGACCCTGAGCCACTGGACCCTCGAACCTGCAACCTGTACCACCGAGTCGTCACATGCGTTTACGATATCTCTGTCGTGGTCGAGTACGGCATCGACGACACCGCCCAGCTTTTGCAAAAGCTCCTCTCTGCTGCGTATGATCGGTTCGTCGCTCAGATTCGCGCTTGTCGCAACAAGCGGGATATCGAGATGGTCGAACAGAAGATGGTGAAGCGGAGTGTAGGGAAGCATAATGCCTATGCGGTCTATTCCCGGCGCCACGGAGCCGCTGAGCTGCTTTTCAGGACTCTTCGACTTTTTCAGAAGCACTATCGGTCTGGCTCCGGAGGTGAGCAACTCCTCCTCCATAGTGCCGATCTGTGCCAGCTCCGCGGCGCTTTGCAGATCTTTCACCATCACCGCAAACGGCTTTGAGGGGCGATGTTTCCTCTCTCTGAGACTCCTTAACGCTTCGTCGTTCGTGGCATCGCACATCAGGTGAAAGCCGCCCAGCCCCTTAACGGCGACTATTCTCCCCTTTTCGAGAAGCTGTGCCGTCTTTTTTACGATGCTCCGCGCATCCGAGCCATCCTTTTCGCTGCCGACATAAAGAGTAAGTCTCGGTCCGCACTCGTAACAGCTTATAGGCTGGGCGTGGTACCTGCGATCGAGTGGATCTTCATACTCCCTGCGGCACTTCGGGCACATCCTAAATCGCGCCATCGAAGTGTTGGGTCTGTCGTAGGGTACGGTAACGGTTATCGTGTAGCGCGGGCCGCACTCCGTACAGTTTATGAACGGATAGAGGTATCTTCGATTCGAGGGGTCTCTCATCTCCTTCAGACACTTTTCGCACACCGTCATATCGGGGCTTACCGCGGTCGCTTTCAGGGTTTTGTCGTCGGAAGCTACGATTCTAAAGCTCCGTTCGCCGAGAGGAGCGATCTCTCTTTTCTCTACAGAGTCAATGCGTGCAAGCGGCGGCAGTTCGCTCCGTAACCTCTCGAAAAAGAGGTCGAGTGCGCCGCTAACGCCTTCTAGCTCTGCTGTAACACCCCTGCCGTCGTTGCATACATAGCCGCCAAGGCCGATCTGGCTGGCCAGACGATATACAAACGGCCTGAAGCCGACACCCTGGACGACACCTCTTATCTGCAACCGGTACCTTTTCATATCAGAGTGCGAGTGCGCCAAAGAGTGCGTTCTCCCTCTCTATCGGCAATGCCCTGTTCATAAGAAAACCGTCTCTCTCGAGATTTTTCCGCACCCTGCCAAAGAGCGGCCGGTTGCCGAAGGCTTTCCCGCACAGCACCGTATGTTTCGCTTTTGAACGGCTCTTCAGCTCTGCGAGGGTTTCGCTTATATAGTCGCCGAAAGATTCGAAGATCGAGTAGGCGAGCAGTTCGCTGTTTGCGCCGCCGAGCCTGTAGCTCATGAGACTGGCCAAAAAGGCGTATGGGTCGAAACGGCTGTTTTTCAGCTTCATATCGATCTTTAGCCCCCCTCTGCCTCCGAATTTGAGCGACTCTTCACAAAGGCTCTCGAATCCGGGCTCGGGAAGCCCCGCAATTATGGCGGCGGCCTCGAATATATCCGCAGATTCAAAGAGCGTTTCGGAGATTTCGGGAAATCTCTCCGTAAAATTTTTTACGAGTCTTTTGGATCCTTCGCGAAGTGCCTCTATGCCGCTTTTCAGCTTTGCGGAGTCGAACTCCATCGGCGGCACGGCCGTTATCTGCTTCCGTCCGTCGTGATAGATGAATGTCGGCTCCTCGTCGAAATATACGCCGATCGCACTCTCGTTCTGCACACCGTGCTCTAAAAGTACCGAGAGCACGGAACCTACCTCTTGCGAGAATCGGACGGTGCGGGAGTGGTGCATATCGACATCTTCGTTTTCAAGCAGGAAAAGCGCCGAAGCTTCGGCGCTTTCGAACTTATCGACCCTGTCGATGAGCACCCACTCTCTATCCGGTACGGCGGCCATATCGTGAGCGACCACGATCCTGTCGCT
>JALSXE010000239.1:0-13411 GCA_027072755.1 Campylobacterales bacterium
TCACTGCGGCGTTCAAGTCGGTCAAGGTGGAGGTGCTCCCCGCATGAGCCGGGCTATAGGCGACATGGCGGAGACCGCAGCGGTTGCTCTCCTGGTCTCGAGAGGCTGCAGGATCGTGGCCCGTAATGTCTCCTGCCGTTTCGGAGAGATCGATATTATCGCCGAAAAAGATGGTGTATTGCACTTTGTCGAGGTAAAGAGCGGCAGAGGTTTCGAGCCGATCTACAACATCACACCGGCAAAGATATCGAAACTTCTGCGTACGATAGAGTGGTATGTTCAGAAAAACGGGGTAGATATGCCGTATCAGATCGATGCACTCGTAGTGAAGGGTTCGGAGTGTGACTGGATAGAAAACATCACCGTCTGATGTTACGCAAACTCCGGGCCAAGCCCGCAATTCGGCAGGGGGTGAGCGGCCCTACAACCCCCTGAAGCTACGAAATCCAAGATTTCGAGACGATTTTACGCTTTTTGCGTAAAACATTCATGTTATGCAAATTCCGGGCAAAGCCCGTAATTCGGCAGGGCCTGTGCGGCCCTACAACCCCCTGAAGCTACGAAATCCAAGATTTCGAGACGATTTTACGCTTTTTGCGTAAAATCAGTTGCTATCGCTATCCGGTTTTTGCGTATCGGATGATCGAAGCGGTTACGCAGACTAAAAACTTTTAAAGATTTAAAGGGTATAATCGAAGCATCTATTTTTTCCAAGGAGATCCGTTATGGGCAAATATATCGAACTTACAAGCAGCAACTTCGACGAGACGGTAAAAGAGGGTGTAACACTGGTAGACTTCTGGGCGCCGTGGTGCGGACCGTGCCGCATGATCGCACCGGTAATCGAAGAGCTTGCGGACGAGTATGAAGGAAAGGCTAAAATCGCCAAAGTCAATACCGACGAAGAGCAGGATCTGGCTATCAAGTTCGGTATCCGCTCCATTCCCAGTATCCTCTTTTTCAAAGACGGCCAGGTCGTCGACCAGATGGTAGGTGCCGCTTCCAAGCAGGCGTTCGCCGAGAAGCTCGACGCTCTGATCGGCTGATTCCATCACATGGCTGCGGGCAGAAGGAGATCTCTATTCTCCTTCTCCTACGTATTCGCGTCGTTTTTCGGCGCGGCTATGATTGCCGCCGCTTTCGCATACTTCAACTATAAATACTCCCAGTACAAATTTATCAATTTCAAAGAGATGATACTCTATACTAAGTCCCAATTATTCGTACCCGACAAAGATAGTTACATTGTCGTTGTCTACAGTTCCCATATGGGAGATATCACTCCCTATATAAGGAAATTGAAGCGGAAAAAGAGTGTGCTGGCCATCGATCTCTACCAGCGGCGCAGAGAGAGCGAACCGGGTATCGTCTATGCGACGGCGGGGACAAATACGCTTTTGAAGATCATCCACAGGTTCCATATACGGGAGGTTCCCAGTTACTTCATGATCAAGAGGCAGAACGACAAAGGGCTCTATAAGCAGGATAGCCGAATATATCTGCTCAATACGGTGGCAAAAGAGCCGTAGAGTATCTGAAAAAAGGAGATAGAATGCTCGATTTGGCGATTATCGGCGGGGGGCCGGCGGGACTTACGGCCGGACTCTACGCGACACGCGGCGGATTGGAAAATGTGGTCATGTACGAAAAGGGGATGCCCGGCGGACAGATCACCCAAAGCAGCGAGGTCGAGAACTACCCGGGAGTCACCGAAGTGGTCACGGGAATGGAGCTTATGCAGGATTGGCCGAAGCAGTGTATGCGTTTCGGCCTCAAGCACGACATGGCCGAAGTGGTACGTGTAAGCAGGCCGGAAGGCCCCTGCTTCAAGGTCACCCTGGGAGACGGCAATGTCGTTACCGCAAAGAGCGTCATCGTAGCTACCGGAAGCACTCCGAAACGTGCCGGTTTCAAGGGTGAAGACGAATTTTTCGGCAGAGGTGTGAGTACGTGCGCCACCTGCGACGGCTTCTTCTATCGCGATAAAGAGGTTGCGGTAATAGGCGGCGGTGATACCGCGCTCGAAGAGGCTCTCTTTTTGGCCAATATCTGTTCGAAGGTCTATCTTGTCCACAGGCGCGACGAGTTCAGGGCCGCACCATCCACGGTAAAACGGGTGAAGGAGAACGGGAAGATAGAGCTTGTGCTCAATGCCGTACCAGAAGAGGTCTACGGTGACAATATGGGTGTGCAGGGGCTTAAGGTAAAAAAGAGAGATAGCGGAGAGATAGTCGACATCGCCGTACCGGGAGTCTTTGTGTTTGTCGGAAATATCGTGAACAACGACGTACTGAAGCAGGAGGACGGAAGCTTTCTTTGTGAAGTGAACGAGTGGGGAGAGGTGGTCGTGGATCTAGCCATGAGAACGAGTGAAGAGGGGCTGTTCGCGGCCGGAGATGTCAGGATCATGGCCCCCAAACAGGTGGTCTGCGCCGCAGGCGACGGTGCAAACGCCGCGATAGGGGCGATAGCCTATGTTGAACATCTTAAACGGGAGAGTATATGCTGAAAGTCGGAGTCTATGGAGCCAACGGACGCGTAGGGCGACTGCTGGTGAAAAACCTTGGCGAGGATCCGGATACCGAAGTAGCCGCACTCTGTGAGCGCGACCGAATCGACTACCACGCGCCCGAGGGGTCGCTCGTAACCAACGATGCCAAAATATTTCTCGACAGCTGCGATGCGGCTATCGACTTTACCGTACCCGAGGCTACGGAAGCGCTTTTGAGAGCGGCGATTCAGAGGCCGCGCCCTCTGGTGATAGGGACGACGGGGCTGAGCCGTGCACAGCAGGCTCTTTTGGAAGAGGCGAGCGAAATTATGCCTATTCTATATGCCACGAACATGTCGGCCGGTATAGCACTGCTTAAGAGGCTGGTGCAGATAACGGCAGAAAAACTCGGAGATTTCGATATAGAGATCGTTGAACAGCACCACCGCTACAAGAAAGATGCGCCCAGCGGTACGGCGCTCACGCTGGCTGAGTTTGCGGCGAAGGGTCGGGGGCTCGACCTGGATAAGGTGCGTGTAAGCTGCAGGGACGGAATCACCGGTGAGCGCACGAAAGATGAGATCGGCGTAATGGCCGTTCGCGGCGGGGACGTGGTGGGGCGTCACACGGTCGGGTTTTATAACGACGGCGAATTCATAGAGCTCAACCATACCGCCACCAGCAGAGAGACATTCTCGAAAGGTGCAGTACGCGCCTGCAAATGGCTTGCCGGACAGCCGGCCGGCCTTTATGACATCAGCGACTGTTTGGGACTGTAGAATGAACGATATGAACGAAAAGTGCGCCGTCGTAGGCGTTTTCGGAGTCAAAGGAGCGTCACAGATCGCATATTTCGGGCTTTTCGCCCTTCAGCACCGCGGCCAGGAGGCTGCGGGAATATGCTCGAACAAAGACGGCAAATTCCATATGATAAAAGATCGCGGCCTCGTGACGCGTGTATTTAGCGAAAAGAAGATAAAAAAGCTCAAAGGCGATATGGCGATAGGTCATACACGCTACTCCACCGCGGGAGACTACTCGATACTCGATGCGCAGCCGGTATATGCCCGATACGATCTCGGAGAGCTGGCGATCGTGCACAACGGAAACCTGACGAATGCGAAAGAGGTGCGCGACCAGCTGATCAAGAGGGGGGCGATTTTCCAGACCTTCATGGATACCGAAAACATGATTCACCTGATAGCCAAGAGCGAAAAGGATAGGCTCATAGACAGGATCGTCGACGCTCTTCACAAAGTGGAAGGGGCATACTCTTTCGTAATTCAGAGCAGAAGCAAGATGTATGCCATCAGAGACCGTTTCGGCTTCAGGCCGCTCTCACTTGCGAAGCTCGGCGACGGCTATATGGTTGCGAGCGAAACATGTGCCTTCGATCTGGTGGGTGCCGAGTTCATACGCGACGTAAAGCCGGGAGAGATGATAGTTTTCGAAAGGGGCAAGACTCCGAAATCGATACAGGTTTTCGAACCCGATCCGCACAAGTGTATTTTCGAATATATCTATTTCGCACGTCCGGACAGTGTCGTTTTCGGCAAAAACGTCTACAACCTCCGAAAGAGGATGGGTGAGGAGCTGGCCGAAGAGCTCCCGGTAGAGGCGGATATGGTGGTCCCCGTTCCCGATAGCGGGGTAGCTGCCGCTCTGGGTTATTCACAGCGCAGCGGAATACCGTTTGAGCTGGGGATAATGAGAAACCACTATGTAGGGCGAACGTTCATAGAGCCCACACAGGAGCTACGCAATCTGAAGGTGAAGATGAAACTGAGCCCAATCCGAGAAGTGATAGAGGGCAAAAGGCTTGTCGTCATAGACGACTCGATAGTCAGGGGCACGACGAGCAGACAGATAGTCTCGATGCTCAAAGAGGCGGGAGCGAAAGAGGTGCATATGAGAATCTCTTCGCCGCCGACTACAGATCCTTGCTACTACGGTGTCGATACGCCGGAGAAAGAGAAGCTCATAAGCGCGAGGATGGGTACCGATGAGCTGTGTGAGTTCATTGGGGCCGATTCTCTCGCTTTTATCTCGATAGAGGGGCTGATCAGAAGTGTAGGGAATGACAAAAACTACTGTAAAGCCTGTTTCGACGGGAACTATATCGTATAAATCGCGAAGTGAGGATGAGGGCAAACTTCGCCGCTCTCCTCTTTTCGTACACTCAAAGGGGGAGTTTGAAAAAAGTCTACACAATAGGGCGCTATTTTCGCAAAAAATTCGGCGAAGATGTCTATAAGGTGCCGCTCAGTATTCAGGGGTTTACCTGCCCCAACATCGACGGTACGGTCGCGAAGGGGGGATGTACGTTCTGCCTGAACGAGTCGTTCAGTCCAAACCTGGCGAAATCTTCCAAAAAGTTTTACCTCAATCCGAAAAGCGAAAGCAACCCTCTACTACAGAAGCAGCTGGAGCAGGTTAGGATCCAGTATGCTGCCACCTCTTCGCGTCTGGCCGGCAAGTACGGGGCGAGAAAGTTCATAGCCTATTTCCAATCGTTTACCAATACCTACGCCCCGATAGAGACCCTAAAGGCTCTCTACGAAGAGGCTCTGCGCCAGCCCGGGTGCATAGGGCTCAGTATCGGTACGCGCAGCGACAGCGTCACCGAGGAGATACTCGACTACCTGGCGGAGCTTTCCGGCAGGTATGAGGTATGGATAGAGTACGGCATTCAGTCGATCTACGACGAGACTCTCGAGGCGATCAACCGCGGGCACGACAGTGCGAATGTAAAGGAGTGGATAGAGCGCTCCAAGAAAAAGGGTTTGAATGTCTGCGGGCACGTTATTTTCGGGCTTCCGGGAGAGAGTGACGAGATGATGCTCGATACCGTGAGAGAGTCTATATCGTGGGGGATAGATTCGATCAAGATACACCCGCTCTATGTAGTTAAAAACACGGCGCTGGCGGTCGATTATCTGAAGGGAAGATTTGTGCCCATAGATGAAGAGAGATATATAAGGCTCCTTGTGGAGTCCATAAAGATGCTTCCTCCGTCGATAAGCGTTCAGAGGGTTACCGCCGGCATAGGAGACGATTCGCTGCTCGCACCGCAGTGGTGCAGGAACAAGCATCTTCAGATGAAACATATAAGAGAGGCGCTGAAAGAGGCGGGCTATATCTATTGATCGGATAGGTGCAACTCTATCCGTCTAATGGCAGTATAGCTTGTAGATAAGGCGTGTCTTGCTGAAGTATGGCGGATATTTCATATGTATCGTGAAGGGGCGAACCTCTTTCGGCTCCAGACCCTTGGCAACCACGAACTCACGCTCCAAAGTGTTGGGACGCTCGCTCTTTGAATCTTTTATGGAGAAGAAGTCCCCCAGGCCGGACGGTTTGAAAACCTGCCCGCCGCTCAGTTTGCCGGCTTCGAGGGGGTTGTTTATCATCTTGATAGTCAATTTGCACTGCCCGATCTTGAATTTGCCGACATTCTGTACCTTCCCTTTGAAGACGATCTCTTCCGATCTTAGCACTCTGAAGTTTTTTATGGAGACCAGTTTGGCCTTTTTTGTATATTTGTCCAGGACGAACATACTGAATACGGCGGCAGTCGAAGTGACCAGAAAAGATGCGAAGACCATCGACCAGAAGACGTTGGGACGCGACTCCTTTTTGGAGACTACAACGAGCAGAATAAACAGTGCGATAAAAAAGAGCAGTACCAGCCAGTGTAGAATCGTCATGTAGATCATGGGTAGCACCTCGGTTGCACTGTCAGATTGAACTCCTGCGTAGTGAAATGATCGACTATTATTCTGAATGGTTTAGTCTCGTTGCGTTCAAGCGGGGAGTCGATATGCTCTATTTCGACTCTTATGGGCTTCAGTAGAGCCGCTGTGCGCTCCAGAAAATTGGACGACGGCCTATATATGGAAACGGCGAGGTCGCAGCGGCTGAAATCGAGTTTGCTGTAGTTCTTCAACTTCCCCTCTATGATAAGTGAACCGCTGTATTTTAGATGCTTTATCTTCTCTATCTGAGCTTCGGCTTTCCTGAGATAGCCGTCCATTATGACCTTTACGGCCGGAGGTCCCGCGAAGAGGAGTAGAACTCCCGACAGGAGGGAGAGGTATGAGAGTGCTCTCTTTTTTGCTACGGCGCCCAGGATCAGAAGCAGAAAGGCCAGAAACAGAATCCAGCCGATAGCAAGATAGTCATATTTGGTAAGTGAGTCGAAGGTATAGTAGATATAGCTGCGAAGATACTCAGCCATTGTCTCTGCTGTTTTTCTCTTCTATACCGCTCATGCCGAACCGTCGGGCGAGCTCCTGTCTGATGCGGTCGGGGGATATCTCCTTTTTGCCGAGTGCTACAAGAACGTGATAGACGAGATCGGCGCACTCGTAGACGATTTCGTCTTCGTCGTTGTCTTTAAAGGCGAAACAGAACTCTCCGGCCTCTTCTACAACCTTTTTTAGCATGCCGTTTTCGCTTCCCTGAATCAGCTTGGCGGTATATGAGCTTTTGGGATCGCCGTTTTTTCTTTCGAGTATCGTATGGTACAGGGTGTCCGTAACGCCGTAGACCGAAGCGGGTGTCACTTCAGGTTTGGAAGAGGGCTCTTTCGATTCGAGATCGTTGAAAAAACAGCTTTTACGCCCGGTGTGGCAGGCGACACCCTTTTGGTGTACCTGCAGGAGCACCGTATCGGCGTCGCAATCCAGAAGCATCCGTACGATCTCCTGGGTATGGCCGCTGCTCTCCCCCTTTTTCCAGAGCCGCTTACGGCTCCTGGAGTAGTAGTGTGCGTAACCGGTATCTCTGCTCAGGTCGAATGCCTCTTTGTTCATGTAGGCGAGCATCAGAACCTCTTTTGTGTCGGCATCCTGAACAACTACCGGAACGAGCGGGTTCTTCTGCCAGTCGATCTCAATCATACTGTATGTCCTCTATCGTATGCACGCAGGCGCTATCGCTCTACAGACGTGCTCTTCTGCTTATCCTTGCTGTCGATCCAGATGTTCGGAACCGCACCGCCGGGTGTAAGGAAAATCTTTGCATCCCTGTTCGTTTTGAGCGCTTCGTTGAACTTGCCCTGTACCTCTATCTGACGCAGCTGAAGAAGCTCGTTTGTAAGAGAGTCGCTTATCAGTCTGTTGGCCTTGGCCTGCGCTTCGGCTTCGATTCGGATTTTGTCGGCCTCACCCTGAGCCTGGATCTTTTTCGCCTCCGCCGTACCTTTTGCGAGAGCGGCCTTCTTCTCGGCCTCCTGCTGTGCACGAAGGACCTCGTATTTCACCCTTTCGGCCTCCTGCTTGGCTATCTGCACCCTCTCTATCTGGTCTTTGATTTTCGACGGAAGAATTATCGCTCTAAGCTGCACCGCTACGAGTTCGACAGGATCGTGTTCCAGTTTGTCGATCTCTTTCGCTATGTCGTTTTGAATCTTTATGGCTATCTCGTTACGCTTTACGGGGAGCTCCTCGGCCTTGTATCGACCGATCACGTTTCTGACGACGTCACGAACGACCGGGTTGATGATCTTCTCTTCCCAGTTCAGACCCCACTCCGCGATCGTCTGCGGAGCGTTGTCCGGGTTCAGCCTGTACTGTACCGTCAGTTCGATGTTTACCGGAAGGCCCCTGGCGTCGAGCACCTCTATCGCCGGTTTTATCAAAACCCCGCCCCTGCGGTTGAAGTCACCCTCTCCCGCCGTCGACTTGTAGTTGACGATACGCACCTTCGTGTCAACGACTATAACATCCTGAATGGCCGGTATGAATAGATGGAATCCCGGTCTAAGCGGTTTCGGGTCGAATTTACCCGCAGTTTTCAAGATCCCGACCTCGCCGGAGTTGATGACGACGAAAGGCTTGAAAAATATGAGCAGGGCGGCAACTATGACGACGACATACTGAAGTGTCGCTTTTTTACCGAAATCCTGTATGAATTGCGGAGGTTTTGGAGGGCGGTTTTCACCGCCTCCGCCGTTTTGTTTGTTGAAGTAGTCATTCATGTCTGCCGGCATGAAAATCCTTTGTTTTAATAGTTTTTAATCTTCCCCCGCACAAGCTCGGCCCGTGCGGGATCCGTCGGCCCCTAGGCACCCTCTTATATGTAGGTCAGATAGTGTTCGAAATCTCTGTTGCGTCCGTAGACGACGTCAAAATACTCCCGCTGCAGCCGCTCTGTAACGGGTCCTCGTCTCCCCTCGCCGATCACTCTCGCGTCGACCTCTCTTACAGGCGTGACCTCGGCGGCCGTACCGGTAAAGAAAGCTTCGTCGCAAATATATACTTCATCCCTTGTGATGCGCCTGAATTCTACGGTGTAACCCAATTTTTCAGCCAACTCTATGACTGTGGCCTGGGTGATCGATTCGAGGCTGTTGTCATGCGGCGGGGTGATGATTACGCCGTCACGGACGATGAAGAAACACTCGCCGCTCCCTTCGGCTACGAAACCCTCTTCGTCGAGAAGAAGCGCCTCTTCGTACCCGGCTTCGATGGCTTCGAATTTGGCCATCTGCGAATTGAGGTAGTTGGCTACCGCCTTCGCTTTGCCCATCGTCGATTTTATGGAGTTTCTGGTGAAAGAGGATATCTTGACACGTATACCCTTTTCGAGACCCTCGTCTCCGAGGTAGCTTCCCCACTCCCATGCGGCTATAGCCGTCTCTACGGGCGCTTTTACGTGGTAGACACCCATTACACCGTAGCCGAGATATATGATGGGGCGGATGTATACATTGCTCTCAAAACGGTTCTCTCTCAGCAGCTCTATCTGCGCCGCCTCCAGCTCTTCGAGGGTATAGGGGCACTTTATCATCGTGATTTTAGCCGAGTTGAGCAGCCTTTTTGTGTGGTCTCTGAGGCGGAAGATCGCCAGCCCCTTGTCCGTTTTATAGGCGCGCGTACCTTCAAAGACCCCGTTGCCGTAGTGGAGTGTATGTGTGAGTATATGGACTTTGGCCTCGTCCCACGGAACGAGTTTGCCGTTCATCCAGATAGTATCAGATTTTTTCATTCAGTTCTCCAAAAGGGATGTTTCGGTAAAAAATTGATAGATTTTATCTTATAATAGATTAAAAGCAGTTTTCAAAACGGCAATAGGGGGTTGTGAGTATGGTAGAGGCGAAAATTTTCATGGGTTCAAAAGAGCAGACAAGGCCGCAAAAGGCAGAGCGTCGATCGCCGTATGACGGCAGGACGGTATCGACACATCCCGTCTGCAGCGCGGATGATGCAAAAGCGGCTCTTGAGACGGCATCGGCCGCTTTTGAAAAGAGTAAAAAAGCTCCCCTTTCACAGCGGATAGCGTGGCTAAGGGATGTGGCACGGAAGCTGAAGGAGCAGAAGGAGATTTTTGCGCGAATCATTACGGACGAGATCGGAAAGCCGCTGATGTTCAGCCGTATAGAGGTGGAGCGCTGTATAGAGACGGTGGAGCTAACGGCCGATGCGCTTACGCATCTGAGGGGCGAGACGATACCTACAGACGCCACTCCGAGCGGTAAGGTGTCGACCGCCTTTTGGCGCCGCGTGCCCGCCGGAGTTGTCGTTGCCATAACCCCATTCAACTTTCCGCTCAATCTCACAGCCCATAAACTTGCACCGGCGCTCGGCGCAGGATGCAGCGTGGTTTTGAAGCCTACGCCCGAAGCGCCGGCTACCGCCTACCTCTTCGCGAAACTCTTCATAGAGAGCGAATATGCCGTAGAGGATGCGTTGAGTGTCGTATACGGCGACGCAGAGGTCGGAGGCGCGCTCGTATCCAGCCCGATTCCGAGGGTCATAAGTTTTACCGGAAGCGTTCCGGTAGGTAACATAATCACAAAGAGTGCCGGTATAAAAAAGGTGAGCCTCGAGCTTGGCGGAAACGCGGCCACATTCGTTCAAAGCAGCGCCGATATAGCCCACGCCGCGGCACGGTGCGCTTTCGGGGCGTTCGTCAATTCGGGGCAGGTCTGTATCTCTTTGCAACGTATTTATGTAGACTCTTCCATATATGACGAGTTTGCCGAAGCGATCGCCGAAGAGACGAAAAAGCTGAAGGTGGGCAGCCCGTACGAGGAGGATACTTTCATGGGGCCGCTCATAGACGAGGAGGCGAACGAGCGCGCCTTCAGGTGGATAGAGAGCGCAAAGAGGGAAGGCGCGCGTGTAGTCGCCGGAGGCGAGAGGATCGACGGTATATTCGCTCCGACGGTGATGGCGGATGTGACGGACGATATGGAGATAGTCTGCGAAGAGGTCTTCGCCCCGATCGTTAGCCTTGTGAAGGTAGACGGCTTCGACGAGGCCGTAAGAAAGATGAACGACTCACCTTACGGCCTGCAGTTTTCGATCTTTACCAACGATCTGCAGATGACGAGAAGGGCGCTCGATGAGTTCGAGTGCGGCGGGATAGTGGTAAACGATGTTCCGACCGTGCGCTTCGACATCCAGCCCTACGGAGGAATGAAACTGAGCGGTGTGGGGCGTGAGGGGCCGCAGTTCGCCCTCGAAGAGTTCACCGAAATTCAGTCGGTGGTGATCTTTTAGATGGCCAAACGTGCTGCGCTAAGCGCCTGTCTTGCAGGTAGAAACTGCCGCTACAACGGTGAGTTGAAAGCCGACCCGAAGGTTGTCGAAAAGCTTGAAAAGAGCGGCTACGAGATCGTTCTCTTCTGCCCCGAAGAGAGCTGCTTCGGAACGCCCAGAGAGGCGATGGACCTTGTGGTTACCGATGAGGGCGTAAAGGCGCTGACCAAATTTTCAAAAGAGGATAGAAGCGCCCCGATAGCGGAGTATGCCGCAAAATTTTTCGATGAAAACCCGGATATAGAACTCTTTGTAGGAAAGGCACGCAGTCCGAGCTGCGGAGTGTGTACGGCTCTGCTCTATGATGAGGCGGGGAATCTCATAAGCGAAAAAGAGGCCGGAATCATGGCGGCCGAGGCAAAAGCCAGAAATATTGAAGCCGTCGACGACGAAGATCTTTAGAGCAACTATTTAGTCAAATGGCCGCGGGATCCTCTTTTTGATCGTCTCCTTATCTTCGTACATTCTTTTGTCCGCCTCTTTCAGCGCTTCGTTGAAATGCTCCCCCTCTTTGCAGTCGTAGGTTCCGTAAGAGAAACTTACGATGAATGTGCGGTCGTTGTACTTCAGCTTTTTGCCTATTATAGATTCACGACACTCGTTCATCCGTTCGGCCTCGTCCGCGGAGTCGAAGAGGATCAGAAATTCGTCTCCTCCATACCGGACAACCGGCGCTCCGAGCGATTTGAGGTGGGAACTTATATATTTGAGCACTTTGTCTCCCGCGATGTGACCTAGATTGTCGTTTATCTCCTTGAAGTAGTTCAGATCTACGATCGCGAGGGTATAGGCTCTTTTGAAGTTTCCGTCACCGTCGAGGCAGTTGGCGTTTAGCCACTCCCTGTTCCATGTTTGAGTCAGCGAGTCTCTAAAGACGCTCTCTTTGAGCTTTTCGATCTCCCGGCGCAGCGCCTCCGTTTCCGAGATGCTCTCTTTCAGAAGGGCTTCGTCTCTCTCTTTCATAGCATGCAGCGCTTTTTTGGAGGCGCCGTCGAGGGTCTCGATATGCCTGCTGCTCTTCGAGTTGAGGTCTATGAGTTTCGCCACCTTCTCTTCAATCAGTTCGAGTGTGGCCTCTTTTAGCGTCTCTTCGTCTACTCCGTACTTCTTCGCTATATCGTAAAATATGGCCGAGTATATCGGCGGAGTCACTATCTCGAGCTCCTCTATCGCCGCCTTGCTCTCCAGTGATGCCGCTTTAAGGATATTTTCATCCATCTACATTCCGTTTTCATTGTTTATGATATTCTTAATCTATATATTGAGTCTATATGTTTTATCTTTACCGATAGCTTAAATTTCGAAAAGCCGAAGTATCAGGAGGTGTGAAAGGTTACATTTCGCTCTCGTCGGGATTGGAGGGGGATTGTATATCGCTCTCTTTTTCAGAGACGAATCCCTTCATCCATTCACGATTCTCCTCGACCATATTCTCATGCCGGCTTCGAAGCTCTTTTAGAAGATTTTCGAGCTCTTCATACGTGAAATATTCGAGGTAGGCAGGGTCTATCTCTATCTCGTTGCCGTCGAAACCCAGCAGCTCTTCTATCTTTTGCAGCAGTTCAATCTTTTCCATAGATGATATACTATCGAAAAAAATTTGAGTAGGAGGAAACAGTATGGTTGACGTGGGTCAAAAAGCGCCGGAGTTCTGTCTGCCGAACTCGGACAATGTAGAAATTTGCCTGAGAGATCTGAAAGGTAAGTGGGTGGTTCTTTACTTCTACCCCAAAGATCTTACTCCGGGCTGTACGACGGAGGCGTGTGAATTTTCGGAGGCCCTACCCGATTTCGAAGGGATGGACGCGGTTATTCTGGGCGTAAGCCCCGATCCTGCGGAGAAGCACCGTAAGTTCATAGAGAAAAAAGATCTCAAAATCACGCTTCTTAGCGATGAAGAGAAGGAGGTTCTGAAAGCCTACGGAGCATGGGGGCCGAAAAAGCTCTACGGCAGAGAGTACGAAGGGGTCATACGCTCCACATTTATCATAGATCCCGAGGGCAATATAGCCGCAGTCTGGCCGAAAGTGAGAGTCAAAGGTCACGTAGAAGCCGTCAAACAGAAGTTGGAAGAGCTGAAAAACAAAAAGTGACGTTTAGGGGTTTCGGATGTCGTCAAGCAAAAAGCGAAACGACATCCGAAAAACCCAAAACCCAAAACCCAAAACCCAAAACCCAAAACCCAAAACCCAAAACCCAAAACCCAAAACCCAAAACCCAAAACCCAAAACGAACAACGAACAACGAACAACGAACAACGAACAACGAACAACGAACCCCCCATTTAAACAAAGCTGAAATTCAGCTCATCTTTAGTAAAATTGCACTCCCTTTCTCTATATAGAGGGAAACCTCACATGTGTCAATCCTTGAC
>JALSXE010000240.1:0-3446 GCA_027072755.1 Campylobacterales bacterium
AACCAGCATGGCTGGACCAGGTAAGGTAAGATGAGAAGGCTGATTCCCCAGACGAGCTGTGGTATAACCACGCTCAAAAAACGCAGTCTCAATGCTGCACAACAAAGGAGAACCAGCCATGGGTACTGTAACGATCGGAATGGATCTTGGCGACAAAAATCATGTTCTTTGTGTACTTGATCGAAATGGATCGGTCTGTTACGAGGGCAATGTCCCGAACACGAAAGATGATCTGGTAAAGTTTTTTACCAGATACAAAGGGGCAACCGTTGCCCTGGAAGCAGCAACCCATTCGCCCTGGATAAGCCGGCTGCTTGAAGAACTTGGTTGTCAGGTCCTGGTCGGCAACCCGCGCAAGCTGAGAGTTATCTGGGATAGTGACAGAAAAAATGATAGCCGTGATGCCAGGATGCTGGCCAGAATTGCCCGGTTTGATCCCGATCTTCTCTATCCAGTCAACCATCGTGGCGAAGGGGCACAGGTTGACCTGGAGCTGCTCCAGGCAAGGGATATGCTGGTCAGGACCCGAACGTCTCTGATCAACCATGTTCGTGGCAGTGTCAAAGTTTTTGGAGCACGATTACGGTCATGCAGTGCAGAGAGTTTTCACCGCAAGGTGAGGGAAGATCTTCCGGAGTCGCTCAAGCCCGCATTACTTTCTGTACTGGAGCTGATTGGGAAGCTGACCGAGCAGATAACATCCTATGATAAGGCCATTGAGGAACTGTGTCGGACATCGTATCCCGAGACCGAACTTTTGACGGGAATCAAGGGTGTCGGTAGCCTGACAGCTCTGGCCTTTATTCTGGTACTGGAAGACCCATCACGGTTTGACAAAAGCCGCCAGGTGGGCTCTTTTTTAGGATTGACTCCGCGGCGGGATCAATCCGGGGAAACAGATAAACAGCTGCGGATCACCAAGGCCGGCAACCCCTATTTACGTCGACTTCTGGTCGGTGCTGCCCAATATATCCTTGGTCCTTTTGGTGAGGATTGCAATCTCAGACGATTTGGCCAGCGAATCAGCGACAGGGGCGGAAAAAATGGCAAACGCAGAGCAGTGGTCGCCGTAGCCAGGAAACTGGCGGTATTGCTTCATCATCTTTGGGTAACCGGAGAAATATATGATCCCCTGTACAGACCGGTTCGCTGTGTGGCAAAAGCGGCATAGGACACAGCGTCAGAAGCGAACGCTAGAAGGAATGCAAGGAAAAAATTTTGCGTATACAACAAGAAACGAGATGAAAACAAGGTTATGAGCGTCAAGGAACCCTGACAATTTTTTCCTTGCATTCCTTTACGCTTATCGCTGACCTGAAAGTGATCGAAGGGCGGAAGGCGCCCTTCCGGTCAGGGCCCTCCGGGGAGAGCTCTCTGGGTTGCAAAAGGCTTTTATTGATCTGTTTGACAAGGGCACCGTTTCGTCCTGTTACCTGGAAAGAACGTCCCGTCAGGAAGACTGCGTTTGGTCGCTCAGCCCGTCATCAGCCAGTGACATTCTTGAGGCCGAAGGTAAGGTTGCAGCTTCCACGACGGACTTTGCAATGCATCGGGATTTTGGCTGAATCCCTTCAAAGAATGCGAATGGAAGCGTGACGTTACGGGGTGGAAAAGGAAAAAATGGTTCGCCACGTCGAACAATATCTTGACAAGCCTTCTCATGGAAGCGACCGAAGGGAGACTCTGTACTTCGGAAGGATCCAGCCACGATCCAGGGGATCTGTAATCCGTACCCATGCTGACGGTTGTGACGGTGTTACACTGTAAACGAAAGAATCAGCAGGGGCGGATCCCCACTTTCCATACGACGATAATTGACCGTAGCTGCACATTCCAACAGGGTCAGGTACTGGGTGGGGCTTCGGTGTTTCAGTAAACTTGCATTTACTATTTCAAGAATAACCCCCTCGCCTGGCTTGCAGTGAACAGAGGACATGCCCATTTCCGCATCATCGAGATAGGACATGCAATCCACCCAGGATTCACGATCACGGCAAAATTCCGGAGGAAAACCAAATTTTTCACTGAATTCCTCGAAAAAGGAATGCTCACGGATCAATCGATTCCCATCGATTCTCATTCGAAGCATATGCTTGACTTCCATAAAAACATCCCCTGATGGTAGTGTTGCGGCAGGACATCACAATTATCTCTCATGTGGCGCAGTTAACCTGGAGTCCCTTTCGACCCTCCGGTTAAACCATCCCAGAAGAAGGCCTGGGTAATATCCATGGAGAGACCAGCTAAAACCGACCCTCTCCTTGCCAGAGATATGCGTCTTGTGCGCATACGCACAAGAAGACACGCCGCCTGTCTTACTACCTCTTAACTTGTTTATCGTCAAGTAGTGCTGTTATTTTTCCAGGAAAAGCCAGCCTCGACAAAATTGGGCTTGACCTTAACCGGCTCTTGATGTATCAGAAAGGTTAGCTATATATGCATAATTTGCACATATAGAAACAGAGACTACCCTGCCACGATCAATTTATTAAAAGTTTATACTGTGCGTGACAGGCAGGTTGTGACGACAAACAGGACAAAATGGTCCACGGCAAAACGACCTTTACCGTACCAGACCGGTTCTCCTGCCGCAGAAGCAGAAGGTAAGAAAAAGTGGGCTGCCGGGAGCTTTAGTGACACATGATAAAAATATAACCGTCTTCTTCCTCTTTATGGTGATCACATCACTCATACCTCTCCTCCGAAACGATTATATACGCCTCCTCCTACCTGGCATTTATCGCGTTAAATGAACTAGAGCTTCCGGCAGCCCTCTTTTGCGCAAAATAAACGGTAACCAGGTTGTCAGAAAATAGAAGAGCTCCTCTGTGGTTCGAAATTCCCGGGGACCACGACATTCAATCTCGTTACAAGGAGGAACCCGGCCCCCTGGGCAATATAAAGTGGGTGCTTAGCAGTGCCACTGGACCCGAAATCGCCTGGAGAACCGGGCTCATCCAGTTCCGATTTTCATAGTCGAAGTCTACGCTCGTCATGCGGTCAAGCCGCATCACTATCTGGTTGTCCCCGGCGTTGCAGGGAATGACGGTTTAGAAAGTCCCAGGTGATACTTCGCCTGTATCCCGTTCCCGGGCAAAGGATGAATTTTTACTTTTTTACACAGTGGCGAGGATGGCCTGGAGCTGGTTGTTTTAAGTCGTTTCCGGCAGAGCAGAATACAACAGCCGCATAATCCGAAGCGCAAATTCTCGCGCCGCTCCTTCAAGTCCCCAGGCCCTTCCCTTTCACTCTTCCAATCTGTGCGAGATGCAAAAGAATTCGGCACAACAGAACCGAACTTCAGAAAATCAAGCCAACAGATAATTCCCTGATTAAGGAGGCTTTGGAGTGTTTAAAAAAATCCGTTTTACCACCAAGCTGTTTGTTGGGATAATCACCGTCCTGGTCATGGTATTGTTGGCGTCAAGTATTGTCAGCATCTACAA
>JALSXE010000241.1:0-3446 GCA_027072755.1 Campylobacterales bacterium
CTTTTATACAAGACTCATTTTTGTAGAACAAACGCCACACTCTGAACACTTATGAGCCGATCTCTTCAAGCATCCCGGGACCTTTTCGACTATCTAAAGTGACCCAACTCTACTTTCATAGCTACGCACGATGCTGTGCGCATGCTAAAGGCATAGCGGAGGTCCGCCCACGATTTTTCAAACTTTCATCGACATTCTGAAGAACCTGTAGCCCTCCTCGAGTGGGGATGAGAACCGGCCATCCCCTGCAAATTGCGGGCTCGGCCCGAAATTTGCAACATAATCAATATCATCCCAATTTCAAGACTCAATTTTGAAAATCATCGGGTGGAACGCCTTCGATACTATCTGAATCCTGCTTCCGATTTTGAGCCCTTCGCGCTCGTTTTTCGTGGCCATTATCTTTACTATCTGCGTTCCTATAGCCACACTGAGCAGATAGACCATCTCGCACCTCTCTATGGCGAGCACCTCTCCGGTGAATTTGAAGCTGCTTCCTATCCTCTCTTTTACGAATAGTTCGGACGGGCTCCCCTCCTTTTTTACGCTTCCCCCTTCTATCTTGAAGACATAGTTGCAGAGCCTGAATATTTCGCTCGGGTCGTGGCTTACGAGCACCGTGGTCAGACCGAACCTCCTGTGGATATCGGCCAGCTCATCCTGCAGCTTCGAGCGCATCGTATGATCGAGCGCCGAGAGCGGCTCGTCCAGAAGAAGGATCTTCGGCCGCCTTACGAGTGCGCGGGCTACCGCGACCCTCTGTCTCTGGCCTCCCGAAAGCGCCGAAGGGTACCTCGAAGCGAATGCACCGAGCCCGACCGTCTCGATAAGTTCATCGACGATCGCGGGGTCGTCCCCTTTCTGAAGGGCGAACCTGAGATTCTCTTCGACGCTCATATTTGGAAAGAGGGCGTAGTCCTGAAAGACGAATCCGACCTCTCTTTTTTGCGGAGGCAGGTCGACCCCTTCGCTACTGTCGAACCACACCTCTCCGTCTACCGCGATGCGCCCCGAGTCCGGTCTCAAAAGCCCGGCTATCATACGCAAAATCGTGGTTTTACCCGCGCCGGATTCCCCGAAAAAGGCCACAAAATCGCCTCTTTTGAAAGAGGCCGATACCTTAAGCTCCATATCTCCTTCGGCCGAATGGAGCCGTTTAGAAACATCTATCTCCACCATATTTACATCTTTTGCAAGAATGAGCGGTTTACCAGGTAGACCAGCAGCAAAATTGAGAATGTAACCGCAAAGAGTACCATCGCATAGTGGTTGGCGGCAGCGTAGTTGAGCGCCTCCACCTCATCGTAGATGGCGATCGACGCGACTCTGGTCTCGCCCGGAATATTCCCCCCTATCATCAAAACCACCCCAAACTCCCCCACCGTATGCGCGAACGTTATCACTATCCCGGTAAGAAGCGAGGGCTTTATGTTCGGAAGCAGCACCCTAAAGAGAGTCGTCGTTTTCGATTTGCCCAGCATCTGTGCGGCTTCGGTCAAAGAGGGGGGAAGAGACTGAAGAGCCGATTGCACCGGATGCACCATGAACGGAAGGCTGAATATGACCGATCCCAGAACGAGTCCCCAGAACGAAAAGACGAGCCTGAAACCAAGAACCTCTTCGCAAAACCTGCCGAAAGCGTTTTCGGGACTGAAAGCGACCAGCAGGTAAAAGCCCAGAACCGTGGGGGGAAGCACCAGCGGCATACTCACCACCGTCTCGACAAGCGGCTTTATGCGCGATCTGCTCATCGAGAGATAGTAGGCCAGGGGTATACCAAGAATAAGAAGTATCATGGTGGTCACCGAAGCCAGCTTGAATGTCAGCGCCATCGTGGACCAGAATGCGGCATCGCTCATGATAGCTCCATCAGTGTGATCTCGTTCGCCTTGACGAGCGCGGTGACATGTTCGCCGATCTTCAGTCCCATCGCGTCGCATGCGCGGCGGCTGATTATAGAGACGATCGTATCGTTTCCGTATCCAAGCACCACCTCCGCCAGCAGCTCTCCGCGCTCTATCGATTCGATTCTGCCTTCGAACCTGTTTCTGAGGCTGATAAGACCGCTGAAATCTTTGGCGAGCGCCACTTCACTCTCTTTGAAGAGGATCCAGACGCCGCAACCCTCTTCGATACCGCGGCTCTCTTGCGTACCGCCCATGATGAACGCCGTAAGCGTCGTGTCTCCGCACTCCACATCGGCACGGGTAAGCTCTCCCGAGCTCTCCAGGGTGGTGACTCTCCCTTTCAGTCTGTTCATTTCACACCGTACCCGTATTTTTTCAGTATGGCCCGAGCTTCGGGGCCGAAGAGATAGTCGTAAAAGGCCTTCGCCTCTCCCTCCCCGGCACTCTTCGCATGTTTCAGGATGACGGCCCCCTGCTCTATGGGATCATACAGAGAGGGGTCTACATCCGCATAACGCCCCCTGCCGGCCATCTTCGGCGAGAGTACGACCGATTTTGCCGTAATACCGGCATCGACGGCTCCGGAAAATATATACCTGTTTGTCTGGGAAACGCTCTCGGCGTAAACGAGCCTGCTCTCTACCTCCTCGTAAATACCGGCCGCTTTCAGGGCCTTGAGCGCCTCTATGCCGTAGGGAGCGCTTTTCGGGTTCGGTATAGCTATACGCTCTATGGAACCCCCCTTAAGCGAAAAAAGAGAATCTTTTAACTCTATATTTTTAAGAGTCCATACCACCAGATAGCCGGTCGCGTAGACCCTCGGCTCGTTCAGCGTAAAGCCCTCTCTCTTCAGGCGCTGCGGATACTTCATATCGGCGGAGAGAAAGATATCGTAGGGCGCGCCGTTCTCTATCTGGGCCGTAAGCTTGCCCGAAGAGCCGACGACGGTTCTGATATCTATGCCGCTGCTCTTTTTGAAAGCGGTGCGCAGCTCGTCCACGGCGTAGTGGACATTGGCGGCTACCGCAACGGTTACGGCGGCTACCGATGAAACGGAGCAGAAAAATAGAAGCAGAAGTGTCGCTGCGACTCTCACACATATCCTTTTAAAAACGGCGATGCACCCTCGCCGATTCGGCTCTCATGGACTCGTTATATAAAAATATATATAACGAATTGTATGCCCATATTGCTGAAGCGAAGCTTTATTACCGCACCGATGTAACGCAAACTCCGGGCAATGCCCGCAATTTGGCAGGGCCTGGCCGGCCCTACAACCCCCTGAAGCTTCGAAATCTTAGATTTCGAGACGATTTTACGCTTTCGCGTAAAATCGGTTAATCATCATCTGGCCAGAATGACGTCCGAGGGGCTGAAGAGGGCGTATGCCGAGCTCCCTTTTTTCAACCCTGCCGCTTGCGCCTCACTCCTCTTTACGACCGATACGACTCTCGCACCGTTTCTCAAAACAAGTCCTACTTCTGTAAACTCCCCGTCTTCGACTAAAGAGTCCACTCTCGCCTCGAGTACGTTTAAACC
>JALSXE010000242.1:0-3441 GCA_027072755.1 Campylobacterales bacterium
TTTTGCGTTCGTCTCGCCTCTTTTTTAAAAATCTCCTCCAAAACTCTCGATTCGATACTCTTTGCCTGCTCATATGCGATATTGGCCGACTTGAGTTCCGCCTGACGCTGTTTCTTAACTTTCAACAGCCCATCGATCTGCTCCTCTACCGCCTTGATGGATATCTGCAGGCTCCTCTTCTGCGCAAGAACCGCGGCTACCTGCGTACCGTCGCCTCTTTTAGGCAGCAACGTTTCGCGCTCATCCTCTCTGAGCCTCTCCCTTCTACGCCTAAGCTCATCCAGTTTCGAGTTTACCGCCGTAAGCGCCTGCTCGGCCTGCTCCAACTCTCTTTTTCGCAGTTTCGTAAGCGCTCGGTAGTTTTTGGGCATACTCTATCTCACTATCGTGTCGCTTCTGTCCGGACTGGTCGAAATTATTCCGACCCTTACACCGCTTACCCTCTCTATCGTCTCGATATAGGCTTTGGCCGAATCGGGAAGTTCGTCGTACTCGCTTATCCCTTCGACCCTCTCCCATCCCGGAAACGTTTCGTAGACCGGCTTTACACGCTCCAGGTCATAGGGGACATAATCTATCAGCTCCCCTTCGAACTCATACCCGGTGCAGACCTTGATCGTTTCGAAACCGTCGAGGACGTCAAGCTTCATCAGCGCTATGCGATCGCATCCGTTCAGAGCGCAGGCGTACCGTATGGCCACCGCATCGAACCATCCGCATCTTCTGGGGCGTCCCGTCGTGGTTCCGAACTCGTGCCCCTGGATTCTCAGCCTCTCGCCGTCCGGGCCCGAATCTTCACTCGGGAAGGGTCCGTTGCCCACCCTCGTGCAGTAGGCCTTGGCGATTCCGGTCACCGTGCCTATCGTTTTTGGAGCGAGCCCCATTCCGGTACATGCGCCGCCGGCAACGGTGTTCGAGCTCGTAACGTAGGGGTACGTTCCGTGGTCTATGTCGAGCATCGTCCCCTGCGCACCTTCCAGGAGTATTTTCTTTCCTTCGGCCAACTCTCTCCATATCATCTGCGTCGTGTCGGTGATATAGGGCATCAGACCGTCTCTGTAACGCTTGAGATCCTCTTTCAGAGCATCCTCTTTCGGGCAGTCGACCCCCATTGCATCGAGTATCGGGCGGTTCTGGTGCAGAAACTCCGCTATCTTCTCAAAAAGTGTCTCTATATCTTTGAGTTCTCCTACCCTGTGGCCGGAGCGTGATATCTTGTCTGCATATGCGGGGCCTATTCCGCGCCCCGTGGTTCCTATCGCCTTGGCTCCGCGCATACGCTCCTTCGCCCGGTCTATCATCTGGTGGTAGGGCAGAATCAGGTGGGCTTTGTCGCTCAGCCAGAGGCGCCCTTCGAGGTTGTCGAACTGCTCCATCTCTTTCATTAGATTGGCGGGACATACCACCACCCCGTTTCCGATGATATTTACCGCTTCGGGGTTGAGTATGCCCGAGGGTATCAGGTGAAGCGCATACTTTTTACCGTCGGTAACGATAGTGTGTCCGGCGTTGTGTCCCCCGGCGAAACGTGCAACCACCTCGTACTCCTGCGCCATCATATCGACGATTTTTCCCTTTCCTTCGTCTCCCCACTGAAGTCCGACTATAAGATCCGCCTGCTTCATCCCTCTGTTCCTTTTGTCTTGAGCTCGATAAGCGCATCCGTATAGAGCGCGAATCCGGCCGCTGTGATATCGTCGTTTATAAAGTGTCCGCCGCTCGCAAGCGGGGTATTGTCCTTAAAGCATCTGAAAAAGAGGCTGTCGTAGTATCTCATCTTCGAATGGTACAGGGGTGCCATGACCAGACGGCGGTTGCCGCACGCATCCGCAAGCTCCCTCATCTTTCGAAGTTCCGGGCGCAGAAGCTCCGGCACCTCATCCATCACCGAGTCGAGCTGCTGCGGATGCTGCACCTTGGCCAGCATGCCCAACCACTCATACTCTGTTCCGAGAAGCTTCTCTATCTGCATCGAAGAGAACCACTCGAGGGGTATGCCGAACTCCAGCGAGATAAGCACCGGTATCCGGATATTCGATATCTGCAAAACCGGATCTATTCCGAAGGCGTCGAAGAGCTCCATCGTAACGTCGAGCATCTGCGCAAGCGTTCCGTCGATGCACTCCGCACCGATCTGGTTTATCTCGTTTGTAGGGTAGCGGAATACCGGCTGTATGTAAAACCACCTCTTCTGGGCCGTAGAGCGCCCAAGCCGCTTGGTTACGAGTCTGACGACGTCGATGGTACTGTCGGCTCTGAGTGTGAGCTCCCTGTTTGCAGGATCGCTCAGGCGTACAAGCTCCCTTGTATCGCGAATGCTCTGATGCTGATGATACGAAAAGAGAGGTGTCGCTATCTCTTCGAAACCCTCCTCCTCGAGTATCCCGCTCGCTATACTCTCCATCTCCCGCTTGAGCTTTGCGGTCGCGCCGAAATAGAGCCTGCTCCCGGCCGGTATCTCGTGTTCAAATATCATCATTTCTCGTTTGCGTAGTAGACTTCGTTGAAGACTTTCGATGCGAGGCCGTCGTATGCGCGGCGATCCAGCCTGTCGTAGGCCCACTCTACGGCGTTTACGACCCACGCACTCTCGTGCACCGGGATCAGCCCCATCTGGTTTATCCTAAATAGCCTCCCTTTCAGATGATCCTGCCCGCCGGCGATATTCACGCCGAATTCGGTTTTTAGAACCGACCTGACCGCATCGGCCTCTTCGTCGTAGACGGCACTCATCGAGAGGGCGGGAGTTTTCGGATACAGAACACATCCTATCGCCTCCAGGGCGGCCCTGGTCGCGAGTGCACGGGCCCTCGTTTTGCGGTAGAAACTCTCGTACCCTTCCGTCTCTATCATCTCCAGCACCTTGTTTAGCCCCATTATCAGGGTGGTCGGCGCGGTGTAGGCCGTGGTGTTCTTTCTCTGCTTCGCTATCTCGCTCGATAGGTTGAAGTAGTAGCCCTTTCCGCCGCCTATCTTTTCGACCGCCGCGTCGCTCAAGCCTATCATGGCCATGCCCGGCGGCAGCATCAGCGCCTTCTGGCTTCCGGCTATGAGTGCGTCGATATTCGAAGTATCTATCGGCTCCACCCCTACCGCGGTGATGCCGTCGGCGATCACCATGATTTCAGGGTTTATCTCCTTTATCGCGGCGGCTATCTCCTCTACCGGATGCCTGAGGCCTCCGGCACTCTCGCTCACCTGTATGCAGAACGCGTCGATATCCGGATCGTCGTCGAGCGCCGCTTTAACATCCTCCACATCCGCCGGCGTGTCCCAGCCGTACTTCAGCTCCACCGTCTCGAGGGCGAAAGCCTGAGCTATCTTTCCGAAACGCTCACCGAACTTGCCGGCGTTTACGGTAAGCACCTTCCTCGCGGCCAGATTTGTTACGCACGCCTCCATGGCACCGGTTCCGCTGGAGGCCAGAACAACGCACTCGTC
>JALSXE010000243.1:0-4929 GCA_027072755.1 Campylobacterales bacterium
CCCTATGGTATCAGGGCAGGGGATCTACAGGGTCGTACCCGGCACCGTTGTCTGCATAGGAGTAGGACTGCCTTCTGTGGCATCCGCATCCGCCCATGCCTCCGCCGCCGCCCCCTGCTACATAGACGTTGCCTTTCCAGTGGCTCGTGGACGGGTTGGCTTTTCTGTAGCCGGTGATCCTGAGCATCTTCGTACCGTTGTAGTTGTAGTTGTAGGGCTCCGGGAAGTTTGCATAGCCTATCAGCCTCGAAACGGGAGAGCCGTGCGGGACGGCCACGTGGCACTCCACGCAGGCGGCGTCAACCCTTCTCATACCCATGGCCCACTGCTTGTGGGGGTAGTTTAGATTGTGGCAGTTTGCGCAGAAGAGATCCGTCGCAGTACCGTCGGATCTAATATCGCTCAGGCGAAAGAGTGTACCGTCCGGTTTCGTGGGCCAGTACTTGTTGGGACCTTTAAGCAAGAAGTTGTAGCTCGATCCGTGCGGACCCTTGGGGTCGCCGCTGTCTTCGTTCTCCGCGCCGTGGCAGTCTGCACAGTACATCGTCTGCGTGCCTATGTTTTGATTCCACGGGTATCTCAGTACATTGGAAGTTCCCCATGTATCGAGCCCTTTGGGGGCGTAGGCGCCCGGCCTGTCGTTAAGCGCCATGATGACCGGGTGGGCCGACTTGTTGTTGGGGTTGAACTCGAACGCCTGGTCGGTGGCCCTTACGCCCTCCACGTCGATCCAGTTATCGGTCGCACCTGTCGCCACCTCTCCCGCATTTTGGGCCAGAGTGGGCCCGAGAGCCCAGTAGGAGTGGCACTTGAGGCAGATCTGGTACTCTTTCGTAGCCGAAGCCAGAGTCGTGAACGTTGTGGGCTGCGTCCATTTCGCAGGCCATGTGGGCTCGACGCCCTGAACGTTTCTAAGAACGTCCGACACGGCGTTGGAGGGTGTGTCCGGGTACCACTTGTTCGCACTCGCGGTCTGGCTTCCGATGTGGTTGTTCGATCCTACTCTGTGCTGGTTGTGGCAGTCCATGCACTCGGCATGCTTCGAGTCGCTCCATTTGACGCTGTGGCTTGCCGCAGGGTCGGTTTCCGTCGATCCGTAGCCGTAGAGGGTATCGAAGTTTGTGTGTACTCCGTCTATCCTGTTTACAGGGTGCGAGAACGGGCGGTTGAGCACCGACTCGATGTCGTTTCCGGCCCATGTCGTCCCCGTTCCGTGGCAGGGAGCCGTATCTCTGGTCGATGCGGCTCCCATATAGCAGGTATTCTGCTCCACCTGTCTAAGAAGGTACGGTTTTCCCTGACCGTTATGCGGCGTATGGCAGTTCGCGCAGTAGAGGTCGGCTACGGAGACACCGTTTCCGCCGTTGTATCTATCTTTTACCGCCTGATTCACATATGGAGCTCCGGCCACCTCGTGTGTCGTGGGCCACGGTACTCCGGGGTTCTTGTCGTGGCATGAGACACAAGTGTTTTTTACGTTCACGGCATTGTTTGTACTGCTGTTTACCCTCAGAAACTTATAGTTCTCGAGGTGCGGGTCGTGGCACGATGTGCACTCGACATACTTTTTACCGTTGTAGGTATAGAGTTTCAAAGGTGCATCGGGAGCGGTTTTAAGCTCTATCGTCTTTTGGCCCACATCGAATGTCTTCACGTTTGTAGGGTCGTACTCTATCCCGACCGGGTGGTGGATAGTAAGGTCCGTTCCTATGAAACCGTTTGCATCTACAGGCATCATCCCGTCTACGCCGACACCCGTCATATCTATTAGAGTGTTACCCAGAACCGTGCCCCGTACCATATAGATCGAGCCTATCGCCACCGTACCGTCGTGGCAGCTGAGGCACTGCCTAGAAAGCGACCCCGGGGTCCCTTCGGTAATTCCGAGATCGGCCGGAAGGGGGTAGTTGGTACGTTTGAGGTACTCGCTCTCGTACATAACGTATGAGGATGTAGGCATACTTCTGTTCCAGAGGGGCTTTCCGGGTCTTGTGTTGTGGGGTATATGGCAGAAGACGCAGACCTCCTGCTCGCTTGTCGCCTTTATCGTCCCCGTCCCTGTGGCGGAGAGATTGTGCTTGGTGTTTAGGATCGTTCCGTATGCAGCTGCAGTTCCCAGCAATGCGGTAACGAGACATCTCGATAGAAAGTTCCTCATACCCGCCCCCTTTTCACTTCCTGTTGTAGTTTAAAATGTCGAATACCTCTATCCTCATATTGTAGGAGTCGGTAACGTAGGCCTTCCCGTCTTTGGATATGGCGATATCTTCCGGGCCGTAGAACTCTCCGGGACCCTTTCCTTCGGAACCGAATACAAGCAGCAGGTTGCCCTGCGGATCGAATATCTGGACCGCATTGAAAAGAGTGTCCGTTACATATATGTTTCCATCTTTGTCGACTGCGATACCCCTGGGGCTCGAGAAGTTACCGATAGTGTTGCCGAGGCTGCCGAATGCTCGTGAAAATTTGCCTTCTTTGCCGAATATTTTGATTCGGAAATTCATGGAGTCGCAAACGTAGAGCCTGCCGTTTTTGTCGAGAGTGATGAAGGTCGGCCTGTTCAACTCTCCTCTGCCGCTCCCTTTCGAGCCCAGCGGAGGAAGCATCTTTTTCTCTTTCAGAGAGAATCTTTTTATCTCGGAAGAGAGAGTGTCGCTGACATAGAGAATACCCCTCTCTTTGTCTACCGCGATGCCGGTAGGCCTCTGAAGACCGCTTTTGGGTCCTATTTTTCTAAGGGCGATACCGTTTTTGTTGAAGATATATACCGCTTTTCGTACAGAGTCGGTAACGTAGATGTTGCCTTTTCTGTCCGTCGCCACATCTATCGGTGAAGAGAATTTCTCCGATTTGAAACCCTGTATGGAGAACTGTTTGCCGTTTGCGGTGTCGAAAACGAAGAGGGTGGCGAGGCCCGCATCGGTCACATAGAGCTTACCTTCATCCACATGGATACCGAAAGGCTTTACGAGAACCGTATCGCCGCTTCCGGCGAAAAAGTCCCACACTTTCGAGAAAAATCCCTTCTTGATTTCGAGATCTTCCGCTCTTTTTATGCTTTTTTCATACGCAATTCGTGCGGTTTCGGGCGGCTGGGGCCACACCGGATTGGCTGCCGCCGCAATCGGTAGTAAAAATGCGGATGAGAGCAGAACGTTCAATGCAAATTTTTTCATCGTATCCCCCTCAAATTCGTCTGCTTATTCTGAAGAAGTAGTTTATGTGATCTCTGTAACCGAAAGTTCCTCCGCTCTGTCTCGACATCTGTACTCCGGTTCTCATCTCCACTTTTCTTATCCTGTAAATCAGGTCCGCACTGCCGGTGTATGACGTGACATTGTAGGCCGTATCGCTCGAAACCCTCGCCAATGTTTTTAACATAAGATCGCGTCTTAGCATATAGAAAAAGGTGAAGGCTCCGTAGGGGTTGACTCTGTCGGCAAAGGTGCCCGAAGAGTAGATAACTCCCGCTTTGAGCGTCATTTTACCGTTATAGCCGACCGGTCTCCAGTAGTTTAGGTTGTTGTCGACGCTGATGATATTGGTGGTTCTGGTAGTGGTGTTGTTGTCGGCGGCCGTATAGGTGTTTCTGTCCGTCGTACTGTAGAACTTCAGATAGTAAGAGAGTCGGTTCGTAAACTTTTTGTTGTACGAAGCGTTTGTCGTCAGACGGTTTGTAGCGTCACTAGTCGTAGATATGAGCTGGTAGTAAGAGACGCCTGCGGAGAGTGCCGATCTATCTTCGGGAAAAGTTTTGGAGAGGCCGCTTGTGAGGGTGTAGGAAAAAATGTTCCTGTCCTGAATCGTTACGTTGGCGTCGCTGTAGTCGTAGTTTTCAGTTCTCCCGGTTACCGTAGCCCCTACAGTGGCATTGAACGTTTCCGAAAATTTTTTCAGGTAGCTGGCGCCGGCAGAAACCGAGGCAAGGGTGAGGTTGTAGAGGTCACCCCTGGCGTTGTAGACCTGAAACCCATGGCTTGTCGTCAGGTTTTCCGTCACTCTGTAGGATCCCGATTCGTTTGCCGATATGAAGGTGTTGGTACCCTCTTTTGTTTTTGAGTTGTCTACCGTAAGCGAAAAGTTTTCGTTATGTTTTTCGTTCGGCGTCCAGTTCAAAGTGGCGGTACCAGTCAGATCTTCATACTCGAGATACTCGTTTTTCAGATAGTTGACCGCTGTCGAGAACTGCATGGTTTTCGAGATTATCCATGAGTATGTCGCGATCGCGTTGTCTACGACGTCGTGCCAGCTGTCGCGGTAGTTCAGCCCCCTGTCCGTTCTGTAGTAGTCCCTGATCTCGTGGCTGTAGTTGAAGCTCGCCGTCTGGTTTTCGTCGAACTGCTTGGATATACCGATGGCGAATCTTTTGTTGTCGCCGTTTTCAAAGGCGAAAGATTCGGTCTTTTCCGACTTCATCTGTTTATATTCGTAATTCAGGTCGAAACTCTCGAGCTTCGCTCTACCGTAAATTCCGCTCTTGTCGGTTTTATAGGTTACAAGCGTAGTGCCGTTCGGGGCGGTACTCCATAGCGGAGAGTCTATCTTTTCATAGTATATGGTAAATGGAAACTTCGTCTTTTTTATGAAGTTTAGATAGGCTTTATAATTGGTGTGTTTCGTTTCATTCTTGCTCTTTATGGTTGTGCCGTTGTTGTTGACGTCGGTATTTGAGTTGTCTATATAAAACGAGAAACCCAGATCGTAAGTAAGCAGTCTGGGGCTGTATACGAAGCTTTCGTACCCGAGCTGGTAGTTCTGCACGAAAGATTTGCGGTCGGTATCGTTATATTTGTCGCTGACGTTGTCGTGCATCAACACATATTCGATCTTTCCGTATAGCCCTCGGGTGTAGTCAGCGGACAAAACGGCCGGCAGTAGGGCCAAAATATAGAAAGAGGCGGAGATTTTTCTCTTCATAACTCTCAACCG
>JALSXE010000243.1:4939-13225 GCA_027072755.1 Campylobacterales bacterium
GTTAATCACTTGTAGACGATTTTCGCATTTTTTCTCATGCTCTTTAAAATCCGATCCAGGTTTCGCTTCTCGTTTTTGGCCTTGAGCTCCTTTTTCAACCGATCCTTGATCTCGTCGAAGCCAAGTTGCACGGCGGGCGAGATATCTTCGAGTTTAATAATGTAAAACCCTGTCGGAGTCTCGACAATGTCGCTCATCTCACCCTTCTTAAGGGAGAATGCCGCCTTTTCTATAGGCTCATCGAGCATTCCTTTGTGGACAAAGCCCATATCACCCCCTTTTATGCGACTCATCGCGTTGGAGTATTTCGATGCCACATCCGCGAAGTCTTCGCCCTCTTTTATCTTCGCGAGCGCCTCTTTGGCCCGTTTCAACGCCTTTTCCCGCCCTTTAGGATCGGTAGGATCGTTTCTGATATAGATTATACGCACCTTTATCTTTTCGGGCCTCTTGAACTTGTATCTGTTCTCTTCGTAGTACTTTTTGAGGTCCTCTTCGCTCAGCTCGCTTTTTATCTCTTTGTCGTAGAGCTTCTGCATCAAAAGATCGTTTCTGAGCTCTTTTTTGAATGTCTCATATGTGAGATTGGCGCGTTTTAGGCCCGCTTCGAAGTTCTCTTTCGAGCCGAACGCCTCTCTTATCTTCTTCTCCTCCCTTTTGAGGACCGAGTCAGATATCTTGTAACCCTTCCGCTTTGCATACTGGAGCAGAAGATGCTTTTTCTCCAGCTCTTTTAGAGCGTCTTTCTCGACCTCTTTGAGTTTTTCGGGCGTTACGGTAGAGTGGAAGAAGCTGCGCGGCATCAACAGCCCTACCTGCCTGTCGAGCTCCGCCTTCGTAATTTTGTAACCGTTTACGACGGCTACGACTCTATCTTTTTCGGTTCCGTTCGTATCGGCGGTCGCACCGAAAAGAAGTGTCGCAAGCGCGGTGAGTATCAGTATGGATCTTTTCATCAAAAAATTCCTTTCGGCGGTCAGTCTATTTGTTGTGGCACCCTTTGCAGAGTCTGCTTCCGTTGTTGCTCGTTCTTAAAAAGAGTTCGTTCGTCGTATGCGGGTCATGGCAGCTCGTACACCTTACGGTACCCTCGGATACCAGGTCTTTGATGCTTTTTGCGCCGGACCATCCTCTTAGCAGATAGGTTTCCGGTCTTAGGCTGGCCTTCATCCCGCTTTTGCTGAAAGGCGCGTAGTTCACCCCTACCGGATGGCTATGCACGAGTGCATCTTTCGGAAGCGGCTCGTTGCTTATGTTGAGGGAGTTTATGTTGAACTTCGTAGGGGCCTCTTCGCTGTAGAGGGAGATGTTCGGGGCGTTTACACCGTCGTGGCAGGTGAGGCAGACCCTGACCATCACGTCGGGTTCCTGTGAGCCGGCGGCGCTGGTGTTCGTCTCCATTCCATATACTCTGAATGTCGAGTCGCTCTCTATATTCTCCTGCCATTTAGGCGGCAGTGTATCGCCGCTGAGTGAGTCGTGCGGTATGTGGCACCATATGGAGAGCTCGGGTTTCTCCTCGCCCTTCGGCATTATGATGCCTCTAAGGAGGTTGTGTTTGGTTTTATATATCCCTCCCTGCTCTTCACCTATCGAAAAGGCGCAGGCGTTTAGCGCCAACGCGACAAGAAGAGGTAAAACGGCCAAGCTATTCGGAGTTCTCATCTTTCGGCTCCTTGTCAAGCTCTTTGAGCTTCCTATACTCTTCAGGATGCTCTTTTTTCCATCGCTCGCTTACATACTGATATATCTGGACCCTGGCGTTGAACGAGTCCACGACATACACACGGTCGTTCTCGTCCACATATACACCGGCCGGCAGATAGAATTGCGACGGTCCGAAACCGGCTCCTCCGAAGTAGAGAAGGATGTTGCCTTTGTCGTCAAATATCTGGACGTTGTTGAAGGCGGCATCCGAAACGTAGATATGACCTTCGGAATCTATGCCGATACCTTTGGGCCTGGAGAACATTCCCGGTTTGTCTCCAAGCCGTCCGAATTTTGTGAGGAAATTGCCGTCGGCATCGAAAAGCTGGACCCTGAAGTTTTGCGTGTCGACGACGGCGACGTTACCGTTTCTGCGGTCTATGGCGATATTGGTCGGAAAGTTGAACTCTCCCTCTTCGACTCCTCTCTTTCCGAATTCGAAAAGGAGTTTTCCGCTATCGAGGTCGTAGACCTTTACATTGTGCGATTTCGTATCGACCACATAGAGCCTGTTCAGCTTTTGATTTATAGCTATGCCCGAAGGGCGCCTGAACTCGCCCTTGTCGCCGATGGCAAAGATCAGAGCTCCGTTCTTTCGGTAACCGAAAACCCTTTTAAGCTTGGAATCCGAGACATATATGGTGCCGTTCCTGCCTATGGCTATGCTTACGGGCAGTGCAAGCTTGCCCGGGGGCCTGTCGCCTAAGAACGTCACCTTCTTGTTGAGGGTATCCATCGCGAAAACCAGCCCTATCGCCGTATCGGTTACGTAGACGGTGTTGTTTACCGCTGCGACGCCGTAGGGCTTGAAGAGGTTTTTACCGACACCTTTGCTCTCTTTTCCTATCAGCAGATCGAGAGTCTTTGTCTCTTTGAAGTTCGCTTCGCCCCGCAGGCTCTCTACGTAGAAGATTCTCGGCTCTTCCGGCGGCGGTGGAAGAATTATGCGTATCTCTTCGCTCTTCTTCTGTGCGCAACCTCCGCTGAACAGTGCAAGCATGATTATAGATATCGAAAACAAAAACGCTCTTATCACTCTATCTTCCTCTCTCGCTTAGTTGTGTGTAGCTTCGACTATTATATCAAAGAATTTTACGAGGCAAACGATTGATAGCCTCTTATATAGAGCTTTGGACGTGTGGAAAGCCGGATAAAATTGTTCTGAGAAATCGCGATTTCCCATGACAATTTTACATGCAAAAAAAATGGGTCCGGCCGAAGCCGCACCCATCGAGCGAAGTAGGAACGCTTACTTGTCGTGGCAGGTAAGGCAGACTCTACTTCCCTTGTTGCTCGCTTCACCCACGGTAGCTTTGTTTCTTCTGAGGAAAGTGTCGCTTTCACCGAGGTGGGGATCGTGGCAGCTTCCGCACTCGACTTTTCCGGCTCTAAGCAGGTCGGCGATAGTGCTGGCTCCGCTCCATCCTGTAATTGCAGTTGTGACTGGTTTAAGACTTGCGGCTCCCTCTACATATGTGATAGATACGGGGTGGTCGTTTGTAAGACCGACATTTGACGGATCGGAATCACCTATATTTGTAACACCTGCAGGCATAACCTTTGCTGTTCCTGCAGGGGTCGAACCGAACGCGACGTTCTGTCCGCCCGCTACGTATCCGCCTGAACCGGGAGCGTTGACGATGGAGTTGATGGCGCTAACCCCGTCGTGACAGCTAAGACACGCAAGTGAAGGGGCGCTCGGCTGAGCTTCAGTTGCTGTACCGGCAATTGTATGACCGGCTACACCCGCGGCGCTGGCACCGTACATTATGAAAGTTTGCGAAGGTGTCGCTTTGTTCCAGAGCGGCGCACCTGTAAAGTCTGTGTTGGCGGCGTGCGGGGTGTGGCAGTAGACGCAGATCTCGTCGTTGTTCTGACCCGGATCGGCTTTCAATCCTTTAGTACTTGCTCCTGTTGCTGAAAGGTCGTGCTTACTTCCGGTTATCTGAGCCATTGCGGCCGTTACACCGAAAGTGAGAAGTGCGGCGGCCGCAACTTTCGCTATGTGATTCATCTTCATCTGATCCTCCTATAGGTTTTTTGTTTTTACACTTCAATTGTAGCACGACAATGTAAAAAAAGTGTAAATTTAAGTTAACTTTTCATCCTTTCTACCCGCTCTTTTGCAAATTTCGGGCCTAACCCGCAATCGGGCGGGGGTTGACCGGGATTCTACCCCACCGGTTTTTAAATGCGATCAAGCACCGTTTTCAGCCCTTATCTCGAAACAGAGCGGTTCGTACTCTCTTTGCGCCAGGAACTCCCCGAAGTCGTCGCACCCGCTATGAAGATAGCTTTCGATCAGGCTTTCAATATATAACGGTATCTCATCGCGGGTCAGCTGTATGCCGGTTCTTTTTGAAAAGCGGCTCTCTTCGCCTTCGAGCTTTCCGCCTACGAGCAGTTCGAAACCCCTATGTTTAACCCCGTCTCTGCTAAATGTCGTACCGCTTAGTCCAATATCGGCTATGCACGGATGCGCGCACGAGTTCGGGCAGCCGTTTACGCTTATCGTTACCGGCTCGGCGAATGCCGGGAATCTGTTTTCAAGATAGAGAGCCGTCTTTTCCGCTACGCTTTTTGTCTCGCTGATCGCGAATTTACAGAAGTCGAGTCCCGTACATGCCGTGGTACGCGTACGGAATGCCGAAGGGTAGGGGTTGATCTTTAACTTTTCAAGTTCGCCGCAGAGCTCGGCAACCTTATTGTCGGGAACGTCGGTTATGATGAAGTTCTGCTTCGTCGTGCACCTTATCTCGCCGAGTCCGTACTTTTCGAGCAGTTCGTAAAGGCGCCGCAGCCTTTCGCCTCCGAGCGCTCCGCCGAAGAGCGCACACCCTATATGGCTGAAACCGCTTTTTTTCGAGGGTATTATGCCGCAGTGGTGCCTCTTTTTAGATTCGGATACCGCGATAGGCTCGCCTTCGGCCGGCACCACGCCGCTGAGCTCTTCAAGCCTCTTTCTGAACCGCTCTACTCCCCACTCTTTGATGAGATGACCGAGCCTGGCCCTGTTTCTCTTTTCGCGGTTGCCGAAATCGCGAAAGATGGAAACGACCGCCTCCGCTACCGGAACTATCTCCGACTCTTCTATGTATCCCAGAAAGTCGGCGAAGCGTCGGTTGCTGGCCAGACCGCCGCCTGCGTATACGGCGAACCGCACTTTTCCCTCTTTTGTCGAAGCGGCCACGAAGCTTAGATCCTGAATCTCGTGGGGCATACAGTGCGAACCGCAACCGCTAACGCCTATCTTGAACTTTCGGGGTAGGTTGCTGAAGTCGCGGTTTGCATCGAAAAGGGCGTTGATGCGTCTGACAATGCCTCTTACGTCGGCTATCTCGTCGCCCGACTCTCCGTTGAGAGGGCAGGTCACCGTGTTTCTCACGACATCTCCGGCGGCCATACGTGTAGTAAGGCCCGCTTTTTGAAGCTGCTCGAATATCGCGGGCAGATCTTTCATCAAAATCCAGTGATACTGAAGATCCTGTCTTGTGGTCAGGTCTGCGGTACCGTTGGCATAATTGAGCGAAATGTCGGCAAGAGCCTTGAGCTGATCTCTTTTCAGTATGCCGTTTTCTACCTTCACTCTTAGCATGAAGTATAGGTTTTTGTCATCCTCGGGCTGCAGATTTCTGTTTTGTGTATAGAGGCCGTACCACTTGAGCCTGTCTATATCTTCCGGGTCTACCTCCGATCCGCTCTTTGCGTACTCGTATATATCCTGAAGAACGTCGAGGCCGTCTTTTTGTCGTTTTATGCGCTCTACGCGCTGTGCTTTGCTCTCTTTCATAATCCATTCTCCTTTGCGGGGTCACTCCCCTATCTTGGCGCACCCCCACTCGGGGTAGTGCTTTCTGATGTATGCGTTCAGCTCTATCTCCGCTTCGCTATAGACTCTCTTCTCTTCACCGCTTTTGTAGGCGTCTATTATCATTCCCGCGGCGACCGTACGGTTCGTTATTTTGTCTATCACTATGAAGCTGCCGGTACCCTTGATGGAGAGGTAGGGATCGCATGCGATCTCTCTTGTGAGTCTCAGAACGCATTTGCCGATCTCGTTGAGCTGTAGAGTCTCCGTCTCGATCTCTTCCCAACTGTTTACATCTTTTTTGAACTCGACCGACTCGAAAAGGGCGTTGAGAGATGTCGTCGCCCTTTTGATCTCGTATTCTCTGCCTATCTGCAGCGGTTTTTCATCCATCCATACCACCATCGCTTCTACGGCATCAGAGGTCTGCAGAGTGTCGTTCGACTTTACGATCAGATCGCCTCTGCTTATATCGATCTCGTCTTCCAGCGTCAGAGTGACCGCCATCGGTGCGCAGGCCTCGTCTGTGGTCGCCAAAGAGTCGCCGTCTCTCTTGGCCGACGGTACCACTATCTCTTTGACGACACTGCTTTTGCCGGAAGGCAGGACCGTTATGCTCTCACCTCTCTTGACGCTCCCGCTCGCGATCGTTCCGCAAAAGCCTCTGAAATCGAGATTCGGCCTGTTTACATACTGAACCGGAAATCTGAAGTCTTCGAGGTTGATATCTTCGGCTATCTCCACCGTGTCGAGATATTCGAGCAGCGGTTTGCCGGCATACCACTCCATCTTTTCGCTCTTTTGTACGACATTGTCGCCGTTTAGAGCGCTTATCGGGATAAAGTCGACCGTCGCGGCACCGTCGAACCTCTCTCCCAGGGCGTGCCTGAGGCTCCCTTTGAGCTTCGCGTACATCTTTTCGAAATCCTCCTTTATGGCTTCGAACGTATCGCGGGAGTAGCCGACTATATCCATTTTGTTCACGGCCACGACGATATGCTTTATGCCGAGCAGCGAGACTATGTACGCGTGTCTTCTGGTCTGGGTCAAAACACCTTTTCGGGCGTCTATCAAAATTATCGCCAGATTCGCCGTGCTCGCACCCGTGACCATGTTTCTGGTGTACTGCTCGTGCCCCGGTGTATCGGCGATTATATATTTGCGCCTGTCGGTCGCGAAGAACCTGTACGCCACGTCGATGGTGATTCCCTGCTCCCGTTCGCTCTGCAGGCCGTCTATCAGGAGGGCGAAGTCGATCTCCCCTCCTGTGGTACCGAACTTTTTGCTCTCTTTTTTGACCGCACTGAGCTGATCTTCGAGTACAGTTTTGCTGTCGAAAAGCAGCCTGCCTATCAGCGTGCTTTTACCGTCGTCGACGCTTCCGCATGTGATGAACCTAAGAAGCTCCTTGTTTTCATGCTCTTTCAGATAGCCGACGATATCGTCGGCTATCGTAGTTCGCAGTCTGTTATTTGCCATTCCTTTTCCTCTCTATTATAGTTTGAGATAGTCCTACGGATCGAGTCGTCACAAGCCGATCATTTTTGCGATATGATCAGTTTTCCAATCCACTCTCTGCATTTGCCCTGTCTTTCACTATTGTTACACTTTTGCCGATAACGAAATACGAATAACGAAAGACCAAAGACCACTAAAAATACCCCTCTATCTTCTTCTTCTCCATACTGCCCTCCTGATCCTTGTCTATAACTCTTCCCTCTCTTTCGCTGGTGCGAGAAAGCAGCATCTCCTGTATCACTTCCGGCAGAGTGGAGGCGTTGGATTCCACGGCCCCGGTAAGAGGGTAGCATCCGAGCGTCCTGAAACGCACCTTCTGCATTTTCGCTTTCTCTCTAAGCTCTTTGGGCATGCGTTCGTCATCTACCATTATTTTGGCTCCGTCGATCTCCACTACCGGACGCTCTTTCGCGAAGTAGAGCGGCACGATCGGAATCTCTTCGAGATATATGTACTGCCATATATCGAGCTCCGTCCAGTTGCTGAGCGGAAATACACGGACGCTCTCGCCCCGGTTTATGCGTGTGTTGTAGATGTTCCAGAGTTCGGGTCTCTGATTTTTCGGGTCCCACCTGTGGAATCTGTCTCTGAAGGAGAAGATGCGCTCTTTTGCACGGCTCTTCTCTTCGTCGCGCCTCGCACCGCCTATTACGGCGTCGTACTTTCCCTTGTTGAGAGCCTGTTTGAGAGCCTCCGTCTTCATGATGTCCGTATGTAGTTTGCTCCCGTGAACGAAGGGGTTTATACCCATTTCGATCCCTTCGGGATTGGTGTGTACCACCAGGTCGACTCCCAGCTCTTTGACTCTTCTGTCTCTGAAGTCGATCATCTCCTTGAATTTCCAGAGTGTATCGACATGCAGAAGAGGGAAGGGCGGTTTAGCCGGATAGAACGCCTTCATAGCCAGATGGAGCATAACGGAGCTGTCTTTTCCAATACTGTACATCATGACCGGATTCTCGAACTCCGCGGCCACCTCCCTCAATATATGTATGGATTCGGCCTCCAACTGTTTTAGATGTGTAAGTTTTCTGTTATCGATATTTTGTTGCATAATCTTCCTCTCTACTGTTCTCTTTTTTATTCATCGTATGCAAATTCCGGGCCGAGCCCGCAATTTGGCAGGTGGTGAGCGGCCCTACAACCCCCTGAAGCTTCGAAATCATAGATTTCGAGACGGTTTTAGATGGAGTCCGCACTCTTTGTGTTCGGGACTCTCCCACCACCATCTTCCGCCTCTAATATCTTCACCT
>JALSXE010000244.1:0-13209 GCA_027072755.1 Campylobacterales bacterium
AGGCAGGAGAGCGAGCTGATAGATCTGATGGCGAACCGTTACGTACTCGGAGAGATAAAGAGGCAAAAAGGTCTGGAGTCGCCTGAAGAGGTGGTGGAGAACGAGACTCTAAAGGTGCTCATAGAGGCCGACAGCGAACGGCTGAAGAGGATGCAAAAAGAGTACAGAAATACGCTTTTGAGGAGTGAAAAGCTTGCAAGTGAAGCCGCAAAGATAAAAGCTATGATAGAGAAACTGGAGGCGAGAAAGGTGAAGGCGGCGAAGGAGAAGAGCAGAAGAGGCGAGCTTCAGGCGAGACTCGAAAAGGAGAAGAGGGAGTATCAGGCCAGGCTACGGAAGCTTCAGAACGAAGAGAGGGATCTAAGAAAGACGCTTGCGAGGCTAAATATTCTAAAAAAGGAGAGGGAGAGTAGAAAAAGAGCTCCGAAGCCGGATGAGCGGACAAGACTTGCGATCGCCTCGGGCGACAAACTCAACGTGCGCACCATCGGTTCATCCTACCAGCGCCATGCCGTAGGGCGCTACAGGGGCAGAAAGACGATCTCTCCGGTGGGAAAGGCTAAAGTGGTCAAAAAGTTCGGATCCTACATCGATCCGGTCTACAGGATTCGAATTTTCAACGAATCGGTCACTCTCCAGCCGTACAGAAAGAATGCGAAGGTGAAAAATGTATTGAACGGCCGCGTCGTTTTCGTCAAAGATACGAAGCTGCTCGGCAAAGTGGTGATTATAGAGCATAAAAACGGCCTGCATACCATCTATGCGAAAATGGACAAGATAGCCCCGACCGTCAAGGAGGGGAAAAAGATAAAAAAAGGGTATGTCATAGGCAGGGTCAGCAGGGAGCTGATGTTCGAAGTGACTCAAAAGGAGCGCCATATCAATCCCCTCGATCTCATCACCCTGAAGCGCTGAAAGCGGCTTTGCATACCCCTTGCGAAGACTCCGGATTCAAAGAGCGTCGCGACTAGCCTTAAACATATATCTGTTTTAAAGCATCATTTGGATAAAATCCCTCAATTTCAAGGCAGGAGAGTTCATGGCGAAACAGCGTGTTCTGGTTAAGTTTTCCGGTGAGGCTCTGGCCGGAGAGAGCGGATACGGGGTTGATACCTCCATACTGAAGTTTATCGCCGAGGAGATCAAACAGCTTGTCGACAACGGTGTCGAAGTGGGAGTCGTCATAGGGGGCGGTAACATAATCCGCGGAGTGACGGCCGCCAAAGACGGCATCATCAAGCGTACGAGCGGAGACTATATGGGGATGCTCGCGACCGTGATAAACGCTGTGGCCATGCAGGAGGCGCTGGAGTATCTGGGTATGAGGGTGAGAGTCCAGAGTGCGATAAAGATGGAGCAGATATGCGAAACCTTCATCGTGCGTCGCGCGATACGCCATCTTGAAAAGGGGCGTATCGTCATCTTCGCTGCGGGTACAGGGAACCCCTTTTTCACCACCGATACGGCGGCTACCCTGCGCGCCATAGAGATCGGCGCCGACATGATCATCAAAGCCACAAAGGTCGACGGAGTCTACGACAAGGATCCAAACAGGTACCCGGACGCGAAAAAGCTCCCGGTGCTCAGCTACGACGAAGCCCTTGCCGACAACATAAAAGTGATGGACGACACTTCTATAGCGCTCGCGAAGGAGAACAGGCTGCCGATACTGGTGTGCGACATGTTCCAGAAAGGTAATCTCATGGCAATAATCCACGGCGACTACGAAAAGTGTTCGATAGTCAAATAGTAAAAAGAAACCAGATAAGAGGAGATAAAGATGAGACTTGAAAAGAGAGCAGCGAAAGCTTTGGAGAGAGCGAACTTCAACAGGTACCTCCTTTCGGCCGCCGTCTCGAAGAGAGCGAACGAACTTGCGGCCGGAGCGGAGCCGCTTGTAGATATGGATCTGAAGAAACATAAGTTTTCGGATATCGCGATTACCGAGATAGCGGAGGGTTATTTGAAAATCGAAGGTGCGGAAAAGAGTTAAGGCCTTTATGTGCAGCCTTCAATAGAGCCGCTGCTTCAGAAGATCCGTTCGGTTCGGACGGTCTCCGAGGCGCAGTCACTCCTTTTCGATACGATATCACCTACCCAAAAGATCACCGATGCGCTCGCTTTTGCGAAAGAGGCTCACGAGGGACAGCTCAGAAAGAGCGGCGAACCCTATATCGTCCATCCTATACTCGTGGCGGCGATAACGGCTTCGATAAGCTCCGACGAGACGATGGTGCTGGCGGCAATTTTGCACGACGTGGTCGAAGATACGACTTTCGGCATCGAAGATGTCAGGAGTCGTTTCGGCGAAGATGTCGCGCACCTGGTCGAGGGGTTGACAAAGATCGTCGAAATCAGAGACAGTGAGCTGGTCCCGTCTACGTCGGACGAAAAGCTCGTAACCTCCGCATTGAGTTTTCGTAAAATGCTCATATGCTCCATCGAGGATGTACGCGTACTCGTCATAAAGCTGTGCGACCGCCTGCACAACATGCTCACACTCGACGCACTATCTCCCGCAAAGCGCCACCGCATAGCGGAAGAGACACTTGTGGTCTACGCTCCGATCGCGCATCGGCTGGGAATAGCGGCGCTCAAAAACAAGCTCGAAGATCTTAGCTTCTACTACCTCTTTCCGAAAGAGTACGAGAAGATAGACGACTATGTCACGTCGCACAGCCAGGATTTTCAGATAAGGCTCAACACATTCATTTCCAAAGTCAAAACCCTGATGCTGCACAACGGCTTCAAGTCGGACAGCTTCGAAATTTTCGGCAGGGTCAAACACTACTACTCCATATATCTCAAAATGCAGCGAAAAGGTATCTCCATAGACGAGATACTCGATCTGCTGGCGATCAGGATACTCGTCAGAGAGCCTATAGAGTGCTACCGCTCCCTGGGGATTCTGCATCTGAACTTCAAACCGCTGATAGCGCGCTTCAAAGATTATGTGGCGCTACCGAAAGAGAACGGCTATCAGACCCTTCATACGACGGTTTTCGACGATACGTCGATCATCGAGGCGCAGATAAGGACGTTCGAGATGCACAAGACCGCCGAGTACGGAATAGCCGCGCACTGGAAGTACAAGCAGGGCGATAGTGCGGTAAACATGGAGTGGCTAAAGAACCTGCAGTATCAGAACGAATCGATAGAGGAGTTCTACGAACTCGTTAAAAACGACCTCTACAGTGAAGATATAAGCGTATTTACCCCCGGCGGTGACCAGATAACCCTACCGCGCGGCGCCACGGTGCTCGACTTCGCTTATGCCGTTCACTCCCAGGTCGGGGAGCGTGCGCAGGCGGCCCTGGTCAACAAACGGCCCGCTTCACTGCTGAGCGAACTCAAAAACGGAGACCTGGTAAGGATAATCACGGCGGACGAGCCGATATACCACTGCACATGGATAGACGCCGTCAAGACATCGAGGGCCAAGAGCCATATGAGGACGCGATGCAACAAAAAGCGCAAAGAGATCGACGGCATGAGCGCCGTAAACATACTCTCGGCGACACTGGGGATCGGGACGCACGAGGTTAAAGAGTGGATTTCGGCCCAATCTTTCGCCGACCAGATCTACAGGGTCCCGAGGGATCTGAGCTTCTATAAAGAGGTCCTGCACCGATATATGGCGGACAAGCGCAAAAAGTCTATCCTTCCGCCGATACTGCAGCGTCCGCAAAGAAAGCTCAAGCTCTATAACTTTGAAAACTTTACGGTCTACTCCACCGAAAGTATATCGAGTGTGGAGTTCGACTACTGCTGTCATCCGAAGCGCGGAGATCCGATCGCCGCTTTTAAAATGGGCAGCAAGGCGGTGGTGCACCACAAGTTCTGCGAAAAGGCGAACGCTCTGATCGAGAAGGGTACTCCGATGCTCTTTGTGGAGTGGAGGGAGAGCAGGCTTCAGAGGTATCGCCTACTCGTTACCCTGAAAGATGAAAAAGGGGCGCTTGCAAAGCTTCTGGCCTATCTTGCGAAGATAGAGTGCAACATAATCTCCATAAAGCTTGGAGAGGGGACTTCGCAGAGCAACCTCTGCGAGGTGATCTTCGAGAGCAAAGATCATGACCAGGTGCATCTGAAAGAGCTTATGGAGAAGAGGTTCAAGGTGATAGAGCTTGTGAGTGTGACGGACGCGTACAAACAGTGATAGAGCGAAAATTTTATGCGGGGAGCGCAAGAGCGCTCCCCGCGTCCGCTACATGAAATTTAACAAACGATTGAGGATACTGTAAATATGGTTGAAGAGGCTTTGAATGAGATCAGGCGCGGAGCCGCCGAAATTATAACGGAAGATCAGATAGAGTCGCTGGTGTGCAGATATTACGAAAAGGGAGAGCCCTACTATGTGAAGGCCGGCTTCGACCCGACCGCGCCGGATCTGCACCTGGGCCATACGGTACTGCTTCAGAAACTGGCCACCTTCCAGAAGTACGGGGCGATAGTGCAGTTTCTGATAGGCGACTTCACCGGAATGATAGGCGACCCTACGGGCAAGAGCCAGACAAGAAAGAAACTGAGCCGAGAAGAGGTGAAAGAGAATGCCAAAAGCTACGAAGAGCAGGTTTTCAAAATTCTCGACCCGGAAAAGACCGTCGTCGTCTTCAACAGCGAGTGGCTGGGCAGGCTCACCAGTTACGAGATGATAGAGCTCGCATCGAAGAGAACGGTGGCAAGAATGCTCGAGCGCGACGACTTCGAAAAGCGTTTCAAAAGCGGTCAGGATATCTCTCTATACGAATTTTTCTATCCGCTCTTTCAGGGTTACGATAGTGTCGTTTTGAAGAGCGATATCGAGATAGGGGGGACTGACCAGAAGTTCAATCTGCTGATGGGGCGGCATCTGCAGCGCGCCTACGGTGTGGGCAAAGAGCAGGTGGTGCTGATGATGCCGATACTCGAAGGGCTCGACGGCGTGCAGAAGATGAGCAAGTCGCTGGGCAACTTCATAGGCGTTGCGGAGGAGCCGAACGTGATGTTCGCGAAGCTGATGAGCATAAGCGACGACCTGATGTGGCGCTACTACGAGTTGCTGAGTTCCCGTCCTCTTGCCGAGATTTCGCGGATGAAGGAGGATGTAGAGAGCGGAAAGCTCCACCCCAAGAGGGCCAAGGAGATGCTGGCCGAAGAGATAGTGGAGCGTTTCCACGACAGGGAGTCGGCGCTTTCGGCCTGCGAAGAGTTCAACAAAGTGTTCAAACGGAAAGATCTTCCCACAGAAATCCCGGAGTTCGAGGTTGAGGGGCCCGTATGGATAGCCAAGGCGCTTGTAGAGGCGAAACTGGAGCCCTCCACATCCCAGGCCAGACGCGATCTGCAAGCGGGTGCCGTAAGGATCGACCAGCAGAAAGTCAGCGACAAAGACTTGCATTTGGAAGCTGGAGAGTATATACTTCAGGTAGGAAAGAAAAAATTTGCAAGAGTGAAGGTGAAGTAGTGGAGTTGAAACCTGTAAAGATCGGAAAACATACACTTAAGTATCCGATAATCCAGGGCGGCATGGGGGTAGGAATAAGCTGGGACCGGCTGGCCGGCCATGTGAGCCTCGAAGGGGGGCTCGGTGTCATAAGCAGTGTCGGGACAGGCTATTACGAAAACAGGGCGTATGCCGAAAAGCTGGTGGCACAGCGGCCGCTGGAGGTTGAAAACTTCTACTCCAAAAGAGCTCTTGAGAAGATCTTCGAAAACGCGCGTAAAATCTGCGGCGACGCACCGCTGGCGAGCAATGTGCTATATGCGATAAACGACTACGGACGTGTCGTCGAGGATTCGTGCGAAGCGGGCGCCGACATCATCATAACAGGGGCCGGGCTCCCTACCAATATGCCGGAGTTTACGGCAGACTTTCCCGATGTGGCACTCGTTCCCATCGTCTCTTCGCCGAAGGCTCTGCGCCTGATTTGCCGCCGCTGGGAGAAGCGGTACGGCAAAATACCCGATGCGGTGATACTCGAAGGGCCGCTTAGCGGCGGACATCAGGGTTTTACCTACGAGCAGTGCATGATGGAGGAGTATCAGCTCGAGAATCTCATCGGTCCGGTGGTGGAAGAGGCGGCCGAGTGGGGTGGCATCCCGGTCTTCGCGGCGGGCGGAATCTGGGATAAAAAAGATATAGAGAGGTGCATAGAGCTCGGTGCGAGCGGCGTACAGATGGGTACACGTTTCATAGGGACGCACGAGTGCGACGCGCACAGGAACTTCAAAGAGGTTCTTTTGAAAGCGAAAAAGGAGGATATCCTTCTACTGAAATCTCCGGTCGGTTATCCGGCCAGGGGGGTAAGAACCAACCTGATAGAGCTTGTGCAGAAGAGAGAGGGGCCGGCGATCAAGTGTATAAGCAACTGCGTCGCTCCGTGCAAGCGCGGAGTGGAGGCGAAAGAGGTCGGCTACTGCATCGCCGACAGGCTAAGCGATGCCTATATGGGTGACAAAGAGCTCGGACTCTTCTTCAGCGGATCGAACGGTTACAGGATAGAAGAGATCATAACGGTCAAAGAGTTGATGCACAAACTTGTCCACGGAGAGTAACCATAAGTCGCATCACTCTCTTTCTGGCACTCTTTCTGTTCGTCGTCTCCATTTTTGCATCGGATGTTTCGGAACGTCTCAAGAGCGCCTCCAAAGCTATATCTTCCGCCTCCAAATCGGTTGTATGGAAGGGGTACCACGAGTATCAGTCTCTCTATATGAAGGCGCTTCTGGATAGGGACAAAAAAGTTCAGATAGAGGCGCTGAAGGGGCTCATAAAGGCTTCCGAAGTACTCGGGCTGGATCCTACAAGGTACGAAAACGCTCTAAAGGCGGTCGCACCGCGGCAAAAGGTGAGAAAAGAGTCCGGAAAGAGAACGAAATCTTCCGCAAAAAAATCCGCTTCCATAGAGAAATACCCCTCTTCCAAAACCTCGAAAAGAGCCATGCTCCTGAGATCGGAGATCGAAGAGGGGAGGCTGGTCCTTATATTTGACAGGCGAGTCGATAGAGAGTCGATAAAACATTTCATACTCGAGCGTAAAGGGAGGGTTCTTTACGTATACGACTTTAAAAATGCGAAGATCCCCTTTTCCATAAAGCGCTACAGGGGCGCCGGTTTCAAAGAGATCAGGATCGCACAGTTCGATCCGAAGAGGGTCAGGGTCGTTATAGAGACTCTTAAAGCGTACAAACCGAAGCTAACCGCCGCGGATAAAACGGTGGCCATAACCCTGCCCGGATACTCCAAGAAGAGGAGAGGCGGGGCGAAAAAGGTATCGCCCGAGAGCTCTTCCGCAAAAACGTCGTCGGCGGTTTTCGGAGCACGGTTTGGGAAAAAGAGCTATACGGTGGTTGTCGACCCCGGTCACGGCGGTAAGGATGCCGGAGCCGTAGGATACAAAAAGAGAAGAGAGAAAGATGCCGTACTGGCTGTAGCGAAACGTGTGAAGAGGGTGTTGGAGAAAAGGGGCTTTAGGGTCTATCTGACACGCAGCAGGGATGTTTTTATACCGTTGAAAAAGAGGACCAAATTCGCAAACCGGAAAAATGCCGATTTTTTCATATCTATCCATGCTAACGCGGCACCGAAGGGAGGAAGCAGATATAAGAGCAAAGGAATCGAGACATATTTTCTTTCATGGTCACGAAGCGGGCGAGCAAAGAGAGTGGCCGAACTGGAAAATAGAGCCGATTTTAGCAATAAAAATTTCTATACAAAAAACACCTACCTAAACAGTCTGAACAGAGAAAAGATTATTGAATCTAATAAGCTTGCCATAGATCTGCAGAGACAGATATTGGCTTCCTTGAAAAAAAAATATAGAGGTGTTGTGGATAATGGTGTACGTGACGGACCGTTTTGGGTCCTTGTGGGTGCCCAGATGCCGGCCGTTTTGATAGAGATAGGCTACATTACCCACCCTACCGAGGGTCCGAGGCTCTTTAACCCGAACTACCAGAATCTTTTAGCAGAAGGTATAGCAAACGGGATCGAGAGTTATATTTATCATAGTCGATAGTCGATGGTCGATGGTCGATGGTCGATGGTCAATGGTCGATGGTCAATGGTCGATGGTCAATGGTCGATGGTCAATGGTCGATGGTTGTTGGGTTTTGGGTTTTGGGTTTTGGGTTTTGGGTTTTGGGCCGTCGCCCTTGCGGGCGCGGTATCTATTTGTAGTTTTTTATAGCCGCTTCGAGCAGTTTTGCGGCCTCCTCTTTTCCCTGAAACTCTTTTACCTTCACCCATTTGTTGGGTTCGAGCATCTTGTAGGTTTCGAAAAAGTTCTTTACCTTGTTGAGCAGCGCTTTCGGGAGGTCTTCGTAGCTCTCTATCGCGTCGTAGGAGGGGTCGATTTTGCTTACAGGAACGGCAAGGAGCTTCTCGTCTATTCCGGCTTCGTCTTCCATAAGAAGAACGCCGATAAGGCGGCACTTTATTACCGAGCCGGCCTGCACGGGGCAGTCGTTTAGTACAAGAATATCTATAGGGTCTCCGTCGTCCGCCAGAGTATTTGGAACGAACCCGTAGTTGGCCGGGTAGAACATGGCCGAGTAGAGTATGCGGTCTACGAATATTGCGCCGCTCTCTTTGTCCAGTTCATATTTGATGTTCGATCCGTAAGGGATCTCGATCAGCGCATGGACCTTGTCCGGGCACTCGCCGCTGCCGATTTTGGAAATTTCCATTATTGCTCTCCTAATGTGGTTGATGCGCAATTTTATCGCAATATGTTTGAAAATCAAATCAAGTAGTAGACCGTTTATGTGGTAAAATTCCGCAATACGATGCCGCCGCGGCTACATGGAGTCTACAATGCCCCGTCTCTATCTGACCGATCTCGACAAAACATTTCTAAGAAGCGATCTGGGTATCAGTGACTACAGCAAAAGCGTCTGGAACCGCCTGGTGGAGGCTGGAGTGAAGCTCTCGATCGCTACCGCCCGCAGCTATACAGGTGTTCGCAAGTTGCTTGAAGGCCTTAGGCTCGAAGAGCCGCTCATACTGCTTGACGGCGTAATGATAGCTTCTGTCGACGGGGAGGTGCTTCATATAGCTTCTTTGCCGAAAGATACGGCAGACGCCGTAATAGAGCTCGGCCGTGCCGAGGCCGGTTTCGAGCCCCTTCTCGTAGGACTCGACGAAAACGGGATCGAACGCTTCGTATATCCGAAGAGGAGGAACCGTTACCAGCAGGAGCTTCTCGAGACCTACCACAACGACAGGAGGCTGCTCGACGCCGATCCTCTCAGGGCTATGGAGAGAAACCTCAAGATCGTCTATATGGAGAGTGAAGAGGTGACCGCGGGGCTCGAAGCGGCGTTCAGGGAGCTTTTCGGCGGCGAGATAGAGATTAAACGTTCAAAAGATCCCTATATGGATTGCTGGTTCATGACGGTACTGCACTCGGATGGCGACAAAGCGCACGCCCTCTTAAGGCTCGAGGAGATAGAAGGTGTCGACAGGGCCCATACCACGGTATTCGGAGACAGCCACAACGATCTCGGTCTATTCGAAGCTGCGGGGTGTAAAATAGCCGTGGCCAATGCGATAGAGGAGATCAGGAAGCTTGCCGACATAGTCTTGCCGTGGACCAACGACGAAGACGGCGTGGCACGGTATCTGGAAAAAGAGCTTCTTCGATAAAGCGGAGAGTCTAGAGGCGGTCATATGTGAGCTCCGAATGTATATCGGGGTACCTGCTCTCGAGCATCTTCTCGATCTTCTCGATCTTCCTGTTAGCCTCATCTTCGCTTCGGCTCAGGAAAGTGAGGGCGATTTGCGCCTCTTTCGGGTACTCTCCCGAGATATCCAGTACCGAGCAGTTCATTCGTGAAAGATGATCTTTCATGGAGTTAACGACGGCGCGCCTCCCCTTTTTGGACTCCGCAAACGGAAGGTCAATCGTCAGGGTTGCAAATATCAGGGTCATCGTGCCTATCCCCTTCGAGCCACTCTATATTTTTAGACTCCATGAAAGATATGAACTCTTCACGGCACTTTCGGACCGACTCCGCCTCTTCGCCTGCGAGACTTATGACGGCTATACGCCTCTTGCCGCAAAATGCAGGCAGAGAGGAGAGTTCGATCTCTTCGGGGACCCTTCCCATCATCTCTATAAGGTCGTTTTCGCTTGTCAGGGCCGTGAAGGTCGTTCTATATATCCGCTTCGGTTTCGGCAAAAACTCATCGAGAGCCCGGAGTACCATCGGATGTGCCATCTGCGGAAACCCCGGCACGAAAAAGAAGCGCCCCTGAAGGCTGAAGCCGGGCACTCTGTTTACGGGATTGTCGAGCAGGTCGGCACCGTGGGGAAGCTCCGCCATTCTGATTCTATGGGGGTAGGCCTCTTCTCCAAACTGCTCTAGAATGAGTCTTGCCGCCTCTTCGTGCCTCTTTGGAGGCTTCCCGGTAAAGACTTCGGCGGCCGCTTCTCTTGTTAGGTCGTCGGGAGTGGAGCCGATACCGCCGAAACTGAACATGTAACTATCGGGATCGTTCTTTACAAGGGTGAATATATTTTTGATAAGACTCATCTCGTCAGCTATTACGAAAGAGGCGTAGAGCCTCTCTCCCCGTTCGAGAAGTTTCGAAGAGAGGAAGTTGAAGTGCCTGTCGGCCCTTCGGCGGTTGAGTATCTCAGATCCTATGATGACCTGATAGATGTGCATCAGATTCTGCTTTTGATGAAAGCTTCCATCTCGTCGACGATCTCTTCTATCGAGCGTTCACCGTTGATGACGTGCAGGAGCCCTTTTTGCCTGTAGAACTCTCTGATAGCCTCTATAGGTTCCAGATAGACTTTCATACGGTTTTTGAAAACCTCTTCATTGTCGTCGGCACCTCGTGCGCGGCCCAGAACACGCTCGCGCGCCACATCTTCGCTGACATCCACCTCTATCACGGCTTCGAGTTTTACATCGGGCTCGTTCGAAAGTATCTTGTCGAGAGCCTCCATCTGCTCCACGCTTCTCGGGAAACCGTCTATGAGTATGACCGGCTTGTCGCTCTTTTTGATGGCGCTGACGATCGTGTCTATAACGATATCGAGAGGTACGAGGTTTCCTTTGCTTATATAGCGCTCTATCGTGGCGCCGAGCATGGAGCCGCTGGCCACTTCGGCGCGCAGCAGATCACCTGTCGAGTAGTGTGCGATCGTATCGGGGTTGTTGGCGGCGATAAGTTCCGCGTCGGTAGTCTTGCCGCTTCCCGGCGCTCCTATTATTAGAAAAAGTTTTTTCATGAAATTCTCCTGAGATTTATTGGTTTTACAATGATCTTTTCGGCCTGTCCGCGGCAGAGAGCTATGTCTACTTCGTCATTTTTGATCTCTATGGGGCCGAGAAAGGCTTTACTCTTTATTTCGACAATATCGCCGACCCTGATTCCGAGGGCGTCGAGGCGGCACTTGAAGCCGTCGCAGTCACGCTCGAACCCCTTGATCTTTACGATATCGCCCGGCTTGGCGTCACTTAGGCGCATCGGTTTTCGGCTGCTTCCTGATGCGGATTCCGAGCTCTTTTAGCTGATCTTCATCCACGGGGCTCGGCGCATGCGTCAACAGGCACGTAGCGCTCTGCGTTTTCGGGAACGCTATGACGTCGCGTATGCTCTCTTTTTTGCCTATCAGCATCATGAGCCTGTCGAAGCCGAGGGCGAAACCTCCGTGCGGAGGAGCCCCGAATTTGAGCGCGTCAAGCAGGAAGCCGAACTTCTCGTTCGCCTCCTCTTCGCCTATTCCGAGCATTTTAAAGACTTTTTGCTGAATATCCAATTTATGTATACGGATGCTCCCGCCTCCGAGCTCTATGCCGTTTAGAACGATGTCGTAGGCCACCGATTCGATCGCTTCGACATCCTCTTCATCTATGTTTTTGGGCATCGTAAAGGGGTGGTGCAGCGCCTTTAGGTGCAGCTCTCCCTCTTCGAGTTCGAACATCGGAAAATCTACAACCCAGACAAACTCGAAACGCTCTTCATCGACAAGTCCGAGCCTCTGCGCCACTTCGGCCCGCAGTCTTCCCATGTAGTCCCATACCGTTTTGCGATCTCCGGCACCGAAGAAGACGATATCGCCGACCTGTAGCTGAAGCCTCGATTTCATCGTCTCTATCGACTCTTCGGAGAGGAACTTGAGTATGGGACCTTTTAGTCCCTCCTCCTTTACCTGTATGTAGGCCAGACCCTTCGCACCGAATTGAGATACGAAGCTCTCGAGCTCCTTGATGATCTTTCTCGAAAAGGCGGTGTCTCCTCCGGGAACTCTGAGCGCCTTTATCCGGTTGAGCTTTTTGTACTGCGCGATCTCGGAGAAAACGGGCGAGTCGCAATCTTCGAAGAGATCTATCACCTCCACCAGTTCCAGACCGTAGCGAAGGTCGGGCCTGTCGTTTCCGTATTTCTCCATCGATTCACGGTAGGTTATGCGGTTGAATGGAGTCTCTATTTCGTGTCCGCAGGCCGAGAAGATAGCCTTCAGAAGCTCTTCCGCCACACCCATCACATCCTCCTGGGTGCAGAAGCTCATCTCTACGTCTATCTGGGTAAATTCGGGCTGGCGGTCGGCTCGCAGATCCTCATCTCTGAAACATTTGGCAATCTGGAAGTATCTGTCGAAGCCGCTTACCATCAGAAGCTGCTTGAAAAGCTGCGGCGACTGCGGAAGCGCGTAGAATTCGCCGTTGTGGACGCGGCTTGGTACCAGGTAGTCTCTGGCCCCTTCCGGTGTCGATTTTGTAAGGATAGGGGTCTCTACCTCCAGAAATCCCAGCGAGTCTAGCAGGTTTCTTGCAGCTATGGCGGCTTTGGAGCGTAGCATGAACGTCTCGAACATCTCTTTTCGGCGAAGGTCGAGGTATCGGTACTTGAGGCGGATATCTTCGCCCACGTTGGGATCACCAAGCGTGAACGGCATCGGCTCGCTTCTGTTCTCTATGGTAAGCTCGTCGATGACAACCTCTATCTTTCCCGTTTTAAGACGGGGGTTTTCGAGACCTGCCCCGCGAAGACGTACCTTGCCTTTGGCTATCAGAACATATTCGTCCCTGACCTGAGAGGCCTTCTTGTGGGCATCGGCGTTGTCGGCGGGGTCGCACACAAGCTGCACGAGGCCGCTTTTGTCCCTGAGGTCTATGAATATTACGCCGCCGTGGTCGCGGTAGCTGTTTACCCAGCCCGCCAGCGTGACCTCTTGGCCGACGCTCTTTTCGTCAAGATCGGTACAGTAG
>JALSXE010000245.1:0-3415 GCA_027072755.1 Campylobacterales bacterium
GGTGCGAATAGACCACCACCCTGCTCTCGTTGTCGATACCCAGCTTTCTCATCAGCGCCTCGACCTCTTCAAGCGGCCTTACGAGGGCATGTTTGCCGTGGGCTTTGCGCCACTCTTTAATATCCGTATGCACAGCCCCCGGGATATGCCCCTTTTTATAAGCGCTTTTCGAAGAGATATCAACTATTACCAGATCTTTGTCGTTAAGATGCTCTTTGAGCCACTCACCGCTTACAAGCGGCTCCATCGCCATCATCGAAATGGAAGTCGCAAGCAGCGCTATAAAAAACTTTTTCAAATCCAAGCCTCTTTCTCTAAATTTTTAACTGATGTTACGCAAATTCCGGGCCAAGCCCACAATTTGGCAGGGCATAACCGGCCCTACAACCCCCTGAAGCTTCGAAATCTCAGATTTCGAGATGATTTTACGCTATTCGCGTAAAATCAGTTTTTAATTTATGCGCTCCGCCGGCCGCATCGGGCCGGCGGGCTCCAAATAGGAGTCAGCAGAGGTGCTCTCTTTTGAAATACTCCCGCGGAGCCTTGCAAAGAGGGCACGCTTTCGGCGCTTTTTTGCCGCGGTGTACGTGTCCGCACACTTCGCACACCCAGAACTCATCTTCGTCACTCTCGAAGAACCCCTCCTCTTCGAGACACTTTTTGAGTTCGTTGTACTCGCGCTCATGCTCCACTTCCACCTTCGCGATGGCCTTCAGAAGTCTCGCTATATCTTTATAGCCCTCCTCTTCGGCTATCTTTGCGAAGTTAGGATACATTTCGGTGTGTTCGTAATTCTCGCCGGCCATCGCTATGTCGAGGTTTTTCAGTGTCTCGTGAAGCTCTATGCCGTACATCAGCTTGTTGTAGGTCTTGAACTCCGCCATCGCGTGGTACTTCTCGTTCATCGCCGCTTCGTTGAAGTGCTCGGCGATGCGGTGCCAACCCTCTTCTCTCGCCATTTCGGCAAAAAACTCGTACTTGTTGCGAGCCATCGACTCTCCGGCGAACGCCTTCATAAGGTTTACAGCCGTCAGGTTCTCGGTGATGCACTCCATCTCCTCGCCGCAGCAGACAAGCGTTCCGCCGCCCACCTTCTGCACCTCAACTTCGTTACCGCACTTCTTGCATCTGTATGTTTCGTACTGTCTCATGAGATAGATCCTTTTATCTGCTCTACAAACTCCGTTATATCCTCGTGCAGCGCCACGAGATCCTCTTCGTGCTCCACCTCGTCCGCCAGAATCTGGCTCACCAGATCGTATGTGACGATATCCTTTCCATGCGTCATCTCGGCTATCTGGCTATAGACGCCTATCGCACACTGCTCCCCTTTTATCGCATCTTCGAGAATCTTCAAGACATCGAAATCGTTGGGGGCATCGTATCCGCAGTTTGTCTTTTCGAACCACTCTTTGGGGTGCAGAATCGGTGTTCCGCCCAGTTGGATGATCCTGTCGGCCACCATTCCCGCGTGGCGCAGTTCATCGGCCGCATGCTGGTCGAGTTCGGCGATCGCCGCATCTTTCATGATACCTTTGACCACCTTGCTCTCTATATAGTACTGGTAGTAGGCGAGCCACTCGTCGGCATATGCTCTGTTTAGAAGCTCTATCACCTCACTTATCTCTACACCTTTGATAATGGAGTTACCTCTTGTTGCCATTGTTGTCTCCTTTCTATTGGAAAATTATTTTCCTTTGAGAATTATTCTACAAAAAGGCTTAAAAGAAAATAATTTTCTTTTGTGCCCGCCTCGATTAATTATACTGTTAAAAAGGTTAATGTATAAATCAGTAATATAAACAGGTTTTCGGTATAATTCCGTCAGCCATAGTGTAGGGGAAAAACATGCATGAGACAGCAGAACTGCTCAAAGAGCATCACCTTAAGGCTACGCCTCAACGAATCAAGATTGTATCGATGCTCGAAGAGTATGGACATATAAATATAGAAGATCTGTACAGCGAGATGCTAAAACAGTTCCCTAGCGTTTCGCTCGCCACGATCTACAAAAATATAAACCAGATGATTGAGAGCGGCCTCATTCAGGAGGTCAAGATTCCAAAAACGAAATCGGTATTCGAGCTTATAAAAGAGCCGCATCTTCATATGGTTTGCGAAAACTGCGGCAAGATAGAGGATATCTGTGTAGGTACCGACAAGGTGATCGAAGAGGCGGAGCGTCTAAGCGGTTACCGCATAAAAGAGAGCTTCATCACCCTGCGCGGTACATGCCCCGAGTGCCGCTGAGACGGAAGAGATCCGACTCTTCCGCTCTATAGAATCTCTACCCCCAGCTTTTTCCTGTAATATTTTACGACCGCCACTTTCACCGCATCGTTGAAAACGAACCACACAAGGGCATATATCCAGATCAAAATCGCCATGAACCATCCCATCGGCTCCATGAATCCGAATCCATAAACTCCTATCACCGTTCCGGTCACGGCAGTCAGCTGTGAAGCCCAGAAGAGTTTTCCGGAAGGCCACGGCTTTTTGAAAAACCATTCATCCGTACGGGTATTAAAAATCGTATTGTGACCGGCTACGACCATCTTTACAAAAAACATCGTCTGTACATAGATCTCGGGCAGTTGCATAACCTCCATCGCAACCCAGAAGAGCAGGAAAGAGGAGAGTACTCCGGCAACACCGAGCCAGCTGGAGAGCACCAGCATCTCGCGCATATCCCATCTAACAGGTTTTCTTCGCATCCTTGTGCGGTCTGTCGCTATCATCAGTATAGGCAGATCGTTTAGGAGTGCGAGGAGTATTATCATCACGGAGGTGATCGGATAGAACTCGAATATGACTATGGAGAGCGTCATGAAGATTATAATGCGTATGGTCTCGGCGATCCTGTAGACGGTGTAGCTCTTCATCCGCTCGAAAGTGATTCTCGAAAGTTCGATCGCATCCACTATTACTCGAAGACCGGGAGCCGTCAGGACGATATCGGCGGCCGCCCTCGCCGCGTCGGTTGCCCCGCTTACCGCTATGCCGCAGTCCGCCTTTTTGAGTGCCGGCGCATCGTTGACGCCGTCACCCGTCATACCCACTATATGGTCCGCCTTCTGAAGCTCGTCGACTATGAAATATTTGTCTTCGGGGAAGACCTGTGCGAAGCCGTTTGCCTCTTCTATGAGCGAAATGATCTCCGACTCATGTCTCTTTACGGTTCCTCTTGGAAGCTCGATGTGCAGAAGCTCGTCCTTTACCTCTTCGACGATCTCCTTTACGTAGCGCTCTATCTCCTCTCTGCCCATTTTCGGGTAGAGAACCTTCGTAAAGGCCCGTGCCAGCAGCTCCGAAAGAACTATATACTCCCCCATCCCCTCGCCGCGCAGATCCCTTACATCGAGTATTTTATCGCCTATTCCCAGCACTTTGGCGATATATTTGGCGACGGCTATAT
>JALSXE010000246.1:0-3405 GCA_027072755.1 Campylobacterales bacterium
CTATATTATAGGTACCGAAAATGTAGGCGTTCAACGCATCGTAGTCGTTGCCGCTTACGGCCGGGTCGTCGTTGTTTACCGACGTTGAGTCATAGCGAAGACCCGCCTCCATATCTATCTTTCCGTAACTCCTTTTATACTCCGCAAAGAGTGCCGCATTTTCGGTAATAGCATTATTGATACTCGAGATCCCGGTCGCAACACCGTTGGAGGCGTAGTGCCCTTCCCACCTTCTTCTGCTTCCGTCAAAACCGTAAGAGAGCGTCCCCTCTGCGAAATCCATACTGTTTTTGATCTTTCCGCCGTATATCCGGGAGAACATTATGTTTTCAAACACTCCCATCATCATAGCGGCGTTTCTGAAGTATGTTCCCATCGGGTGGTCTACCCATGAGTTGTAAAACTCGAAATCGAGCCTCTTCGATAGATCGCCGAGACCGGTAACGCTATATTTTATGTTAAGCAGGTCCGAAGCGTCGCGCCGGGCATCCATCTTGCTGTTCGGGTACAGTACGTTGTTGCTCCTGTTCGCCGTGTAGCTCAGTTTCAACTCCTGGTTGTCGGCTATATCGACAAATACCTTAGCCATGGCCGTATCTTTTTTGAAAGCCTTCATATCGTGGTACATAGGTGCATACCTCTGTCCGTTCGCGCCAGGGTACCTGTCGGCGAAGGCGTCCACCTGTTCGGCAAGCCTCTTTCCGTCCCCATCCCTGTACTGCCCGCTGCTTTCGGTAGAGGCGCCGAATATAAACTTGACTTTTTCAGATCCTCCGCTCAGGCGAAAACCCACCTTCCTGTAGTCCCAGCTACCTATGTTCAATGTAATTTCACGCTGAAACTTCTCTTTGGGAGCCAGTGTATCCACCTCTATAAGGCCGCCGAGCGTCCCGAAGCTCTCCACATCGTAAGGACCCTCTTTTACCACTATCTTATCTACATTGCTCGTTAGAATGTGAGAGATCGGGGGATCCATCCTGTTAGGGCATCCGCCGTAGATCTTTCCTCCATCTATCAGGATATTGAGGTTGTCTTTTCTAAGACCTCTTAAAATTATATCGTTGGCGATTCCGCTTCTTCTTATCAACTGAACATCCGGATCAAGCTTGCTCAGCGCATCGGCAAGGTCGGCCGAGCGTACCTCTTCGCCGGCGACATCCTTGACGATCGTCGTATTTATCTGATCTTCGACCTCTATATCTTCAAGTCGGATATCATCCGCAAAAAGTATCGTTCCCGCCGCTATAGAGAGTGCCACAATCGGAACGGTTTTTCTCATAACTGTCTCTTCCTCTTTTCAAGTCTCATACCGCTTCGACAGGGAGTAGGGAGCGCAACGGTCAAGCTGAACGGTTCGAAGCGGTATCTGAAAAGAAATTATAAGTTATGTGTGTTAAGTGTATGTTAAGCAGAGGGGATCAGCGTACTATCATGCGCAGAAAATCCCCGAATATGTAGGTGCTCTCATGGGGCCCCGGCGATGCTTCCGGATGGTGCTGCACCGACATGACCGGACTCTTTTTATATTTCAGACCCTCAATGGTGCCGTCAAAGAGGTTGACATGGGTCACTTCGGCAATCTCTCTGATCTCTTCCGGTACATTGTAATTGTGGTTTTGCGCCGTTATCTCCACCGCACCGGTCGAAAGGTTTTTGACCGGATGGTTTCCGCCGTGGTGGCCGAATTTTAACTTGTATGTATCGTATCCGTGGGCTATAGAGAGCAGCTGATGCCCAAGGCATATGCCGAACATCGGCACTTTCGCGTCTATGAGTTCGCGAATCTTCTCCTGCTCCTCCTTCAAAATCAGAGGATCTCCGGGTCCGTTTGAGAGGAAAACCCCGTCTATTTCGCCGTTTCGGTAGCGCTCTATCAGAGATCCGACCTCCACACTGTTTGGGACGACCTCCACCTCCATCCCCGCCTCGGTCAGCTCGTTGAGTATGTTGCGCTTGACTCCGAAATCTATCGCCACGACTCTGGCTTTCGGCTCGGGGGGTTCGCCGTACCTGTAGTTTACGGCATCGTATCTGCCGGATTTGTGAATATAGCTCTTTTTAGTACTGACGGCCTCGATATAGTTGATCTCACTAATATGCGGAGCATCGGCAAGAAGCCGCGCAAGTCTCTCTTTCTCCTCTATTTCGGTGGAGGCGATCATCATCATCGACCCCTCTTCTCGCAGAGTCTTCGTAAGCAGCCTCGTATCGACTTCGCATATTCCGAGCACTCCGAAACGCTCCAGAAGCTCGTGAAGGGGCTCTTCGCTTCTGAAGTTGGAAGGCTCGGCCTGGTACTGCCTTACGATAATGCCCTTGCACCATGCCGCCGAAGACTCCATATCTTCACCGTTGCAACCTACATTACCTATCTCGGGCATCGTGAAAGTCACAAACTGTCCGGCATAGCTGGGATCGGTCACTATCTCCTGATACCCGGTCATCGAAGTGTTGAATACTATCTCCCCTACGGCCGTACCTTCGGCCCCGAAGCTTTTAGCCTCCAGAAAAAGGCCGTTCTCAAGGTATATCCATACCGGTTTCATATTCGGTTTCACATCATCCCCCGTTTGCGAAGCTCCTCTTCGTAGAGGCGCTCGAAAATCAGATCGTACTCCTCCGTTCCCGGTATCAGCTTGCGCTTGTAGTGCGAAATCTTCTCGAGTACGGCATCCTCGATCTCTTCGAACGATCTCATATACCCCTCGATCGCCCTGAATATAACCCCTCGGACCTGGTTTTCGTTTACCGTATACTCTATCAGGTCCTCTTCCCACAGTTCGTTCAATATTTTGTGCGAAAGATCACTGTACCTCTCTTCGGTGTTGAGTATGACACCGTACTCCGGAGCGAGCTTCTTTTTGATCATCCAGAAAAGCTGCCGAACATCGGCCTGCATGAACTCTATCTCATCCTCTTTCTCTTCCAGCAGCTCGTTTACGCGCTCTTCGAGCGCACGCTCGTTCTTTACATCTTTCTCTATAACTTCCCGGGCCTTTTCGATTACCGGCTCGAGCCCTTTTTTGAGTTTTACAAAAGGTGCGTTCGCCAGATCGATACCGATTTTGCTGGCAATGTACGGTGCATGGGCCAAACTTAACTTCATAACGCGCCTTTGGTCCCGAAAAAACGGGCAAATTTTTTCGACAGTTTATCGAAAGTTAGGTAAATTTGTGATTATGCCGGTTTTATAGAAAAGCGGAGCCTACTTTTCTCTCCGCCGCTCTCCGGCAGAGCCGCTATCTTCCAGAATAAGGGTGATTTGTGAAGCCTTCGCGGGGTCCATCTTCGCAAGTATCTGGCCTACCGTTTTGGGCTTGAGCGTCGAGAGTATCTGCGCGGCTTGGGAGGCCTTCATGTTCGATAGTATCTGCGCGGCGGCGGAGGCCTTCATCTTTGCGTATG
>JALSXE010000247.1:0-3404 GCA_027072755.1 Campylobacterales bacterium
TTGCCAGAATAGAACGATCGGCAGAGTACCTTCTACATATAATAAATGATATTCTCATGCTGGCGAAAGCCGATGCGGGAGAGATCAAACCGCAAATACAAAAGTGCGACTTCAGAAGCCTTATCAACGAGTGTATAGAGATAATAGAGCCGTTGGTAGAGGCAAAAAACCTTACCCTTGAAGCACTGTTTTTGGATCATTGCAAAAATATTCCGACAGATCCGAAACTTCTGCGTATGGTTATAATAAACATTCTGGCAAACTCCGTAAAGTACACCCCAAAAGGGTTTATCAAAATATATATCTCTACGTATGACAGAGACCTTCGGATAAAGATAATAGACAGTGGAATAGGAATTTCAAAAGAGAATCTCGACAAGATTTTTGACGAATTTTTCAGGGAGTACAGAGAGGATTCAAGTGAACACGGTACAGGGATAGGGCTTGCACTAAGCAAAAAAATAGTAGAGATCCTTGGCGGCCGGCTGAAGATTTCCAGCGAAGGAGAGGGTAAGGGAGCATGTGCCACCATTACTCTCCCTCTATAGTGTAACCCACTCCTCTGACCGTCTTTATAAGAGCGTTGTTTCGGATCTTTTTTCTTATGTTTTTTATGTGCACATCCACAACATTACTCGACGAGATTTTATTGAAATCTCTATGTATATGTTCGAAAAGCTGGTATCTGGTCAAAACCACACCCCTGTTCCTTACAAGAAGCTCCAGCAGTTCGAACTCTTTGGCAGAGAGCTCCACTCTCTCTCCTCCCACCCTTACACTGCGGCCTTTCAGGTCTATCTCCATATTGTCGATCTTCACCGCTTCATTTTTCAGAGTCGCTCCCCTTCTGATAAGGGCACGGACCCTTGCAAGTAGTTCAATATTCGAAAACGGCTTGGGCAGGTAGTCGTCGGCACCATTGTCAAGGGCATCCACCTTATCCTCCACCTCACTTCTTGATGAAAAGAGCAGAACCGGTGTTGTCACCCCGGTCTCTCTTATTCTACTCAGCCACTCTACACCGCTTCCGTCGGGAAGCATCCAGTCCAGAAGAATCAAATCGTAGTTTCTCTCGTTGAGCAGGTTTGATGCTTCCATGATGGTGGTGGCGGTAAAGATCTTGTATCCGCCGGTTTTAAAAACCTCTTTCAATCCAAAAAGGAGGTCTTCGTTATCGTCCACTACCAGCAGATAGCCCATATACCCCCCCTTACAAGGTGCACGAGTATCAAAACAGAGTAACCATCTCTTTCCAAAGCTCTCTTTGCAATAAGATCCTCTTTACACGCTCCTGCCACAGCTGCGCAAACCGCCTCTTCTCATCCGGCGTTGCCACTCCCTGCAGCACCTTCTGCATCAATATCTGCTGTTCGGGATTTCCCGGAACTATGGATGGGTTGTATGCAAGCTCCACACTCACGCCGTTGTCGAGCCTGCTCAACCTGACCTCTCCTTCCATCTCTACACCGTATATGAGGCGGTTGTTCCTGGCCATTCTTCCGCCGAGCCCTTTGAACCCGCCCTCATTTGCGGCACCGGTGATGAAGCCTATGCAGCTGCCTATGACCCCCTCCACGCCTTCGTCCAGTGCGCCGCGCATCTCGACTCTGATCTCGCCTCTTACGGGAAGTTCGTCACAGTACAACTTCTTCAGAGCGATCGAAGTCATGATCCACGCACCCGCTACGGTGGGGCACGAGTGGCCGGCAAACTTCACAATATCCAGGTAACTGTATGTAAATCTGCCCTCTTCTGCGGCACCGAGCGTCTCCGCCAAAGGGTCGTACATTTCGATCGGTTCTACTTCGTCGAAAAAGTCAGGGTATTTCATAGGATTCCTTTATCTTTTAGGGATTGGTATGTTTTGGCCGCACGCACCAGGTTTGCACCGTAAAGCAGAAATTCGGCTGCCATAACCGCTCCGACCGCTTTCCATGCGTACGGTGTCACCGTCAAAGCGGCTCCGGCAGCCAAAAGGCCCCAGTGTATCCACAGATGCGCCATAGCCCTTTTCGAGGGTATGATATCTCCCATCATCGGGCACTCTATCACCCCTTTCGCATTTAGGTGAAACCAGACGAGAAAAGGCACTATTTTGTAACTCATCGCGAATATCACGCTCAATACAAAATAGCCGAACAGGAGGGCTGCGGCAGATATTAGCGGTTCCGTATAGATAAAGTTGGACAAAAGATTCGTCACGCTCGCGGCGGCCAAAGAGATCATAGCCGTACGCCACATAAGTACCGTTGCATCGGCGACGGGACGTTTTCGTCGGGAGAGACGGCCGAGAGTGACCGCCGCAAAGATGAAATAGATAAAATCGAGCAGAATATCCATCATGGCACCCGCTTCCGGCATAATGTACGAAACGGCGAAAAAAAGAACAAGCAGCACAAAAACGGCTAACGGGAAAAGATCTGTCACCTCCCTGGGGTAAGGCGGAGTGACGTAAAACATCTCGATCACCTGAAACGCGACGGCCATGATCAGCAGTACGATCCACCCCAAAAGCATGAAGTGCATATGAATCGAACGCAGATGACCCGGATCGATGCCAAGATCGATGCCCATAAAGACCAGCGTCATCGCAGCGGCGAAGATCAGGCCGATACCCAAACTCAGCAGTGCGGCGATCATCCCGACGACGGAGGGGGTTTTGTTCTCGACCTTGAGGAGTTTGGAAAGCATCAGAAAATCGACAAATCCCAGCGTACCGAGTAGCAGTGCCAACGCCGGATGAAAGAGAAAAGGGCGGCCGAAGTAGAAGCCTCCAAAGAGCATCAGCGTCCCAAGCACCATCAGCGCGTGAATCCAGCGGGCATGGTAGAGCGGTTCCTTGATCGACGCTCCGGCGATGACCGGAAGCATCTGAAAAAGCGCCCCCACCATCGCCGTCGCCGCAAATCCCAACACCGCCAGATGAACGATCCCCACCATCGACAAGTCATCCCAGCGCCCCATACTCTCAGGCGTAAAGAAGATCGCCGCACCCAAAAACGCCGCCATCCAGGGCAGTGTCAAAAAAAATCGCAATACCGTCGCGAAAGGAGGAGCTTGATCCAAAGAGAGCCCTTTAAACATCGCACCACCTTCGTACTCGTTCTTGCAAATCGGCATCCGGATCCCGTGAAAAGAGCAGATGCCACTCCTCTTCGCTCTTTTGGCACCATGCGAACGCGATCCCCTGTTTTTCGGCGATCATCAAGAGCGGTTTGGGAAAACGGTGGATAATCAGATGAAACATCTCATCCCCTTTCAATCCTTTGAAAGCTTCCACACTTCGCTCCAGGGGTTCAGGGTGTTCCAACCCTCTGACATCCAGTTCGATCATGAGAATATCAAAGCGCCTTCATCTCTTCGATCAGCTTCTGGGCCTGCTCATCCAACACATTGTCACACAT
>JALSXE010000248.1:0-13099 GCA_027072755.1 Campylobacterales bacterium
CTACCGTCTATATTAGGAAGCGTGCAACCCGAAAGCGGCCTTACTTACTGATGTTACGCAAATTCCGGGCAAAGCCCGCAATTCGGCAGGGCCTGGCCGGCCCTACAACCCCCTGAAGCTTCGAAATCTCAGATTTCGAGATGATTTTACGCTTTTCGCGTAAAATCAGATTATAACCAATATCACCGTTTATCCCCTGCCGCAGGCGGTCTTGTAGTCGCAGTAGCGGCAGGCAGATTCGTCGTCCGTCTTTTCAAACCTTATTTTCTGCATAACCGCAAGCTCATTGAGGAGCTTTTTTAGTCTCTCTTTGCGCTCCGATGGATCTACCGTTATTTCGACACCGTTATAGAGATCCCAATAGAGTGTCTCCAGCCTCTTGTCCGGATATACCGACTCCGCCCAGAGACGGTAAAACAGGAGCTGAAAATCGTTCTCGTCCGCTACCGTATTCTCCACTTTTCGGGATGTCTTGTAATCTATCGTGCGCACCATGCTTTGCGAAAGGTCCACCCTGTCTATCTTCGCACTCAGGGTGAAGCCCTCGAACCCGACTTCGCACCAGTTCTCCACAACGGGATGGGCCATAGACATCAGGTTCTCAAAATCGAGTTCGCAAAACCTCTTGAGGCGCTCCTCCCACTCTATAGATATCTCGAGGCGCCGCATCGCTTTCGATACGCTCTTGTAGAGTATATCCATAACGAACGAAAAGTATTCTCCGTGCGAAGAGAACCGCTCTTTCGACAGGGCCGCGGCTTCGAGAGCCGCGTGAATCAACGACCCCATATTCGGCTCCTCCTCCCCCTCCGCGGCCGATATTTCGAGAATGTACCTGTAGTAAAAACGTCTGCGGCATGTCAGAAAATCTTTGAGTCTGGTGGGTGTGAGTCTGCGGCTCTTCATGAATGGGTTGAGGGCCTCTATCTCCTCCTCATAAAGAGCCGGAGTTTTCGTGACGGGAGCTATTACAGGTCTGTAGATCGCGTCGGAAACGTCCGGGTCGGCCAATCCCAGCTCTTTTAGGAAACGGCTTGCGGAGCTCTCTTCGTTTTTTACATAACATAGAGCCGCTCTTACGCTGCGAAGCATAAGAAGATAGTAGTAGTTTTTCTGCAGGTTCTCTTTGTCGCTGCGCGTCGGCATATCGGCATGGCGTCTTATGGCGGAGTTAAGAAACAGATCTTTTTCACCCACCTTCGGAACGGTATCTTCATTGAAATCGACAATGACCACACCGTCGAAACTCTTCCCCCTGCTCTCGAGTACTCCCATGACTGTAATCTTCCCACCCCCCACATCGTCGATACTCAGACCCTGAAGCCTCTGCAGCCAGCTCTGCAGGAGGTTGAGAGGGGGCTCGTTCCGCAGAAGGGGAGCGAATCTTTTGAAGATGAATTTAGCCTCGTCTATAACCTCATGCTCTTTTGCAGAGATCTCGATATCTTCGATAAATTCGACAAAAGAGTCGAAGTCGGTAACTTTTCGAAACCTCTCCGCTATCCCGCTCGCAGCCGCCTTCTCTACGGCGCTTTCGCTTCTATCGGTCAGCGCGTCGTAGAGATCGGCCAGTCTCCTGTAGTAGCGGCTCTGTGTAAAGGGTGTACCCATAGCGTAGTTGAAGTTGCCCATATCGTCGAAAAGTTTCAGATATTCGGCAAACGATTCGTCCGGAAGAATCACCGCCACCCTGTCGGGATCGCCCCCCTCTTCGACGAATCTCTCTATGGACTTTAGCACGAATGCGACCTGATCTATCCTCTCGTTGAACGAAGCTACATCGATACTTTTCGGATCCAAAGAGCCTACCGGCTCCTGAAAGAGCACGCTTTTGCCGCTCCACTCCACTATGTAGCGGTTACCCGGCTCGAGACGATCCTTCGACCCTATCCTCTCGATCAGTTTCGTGTTGAACGGCGTAGCCGTAAAGTGCAGGAAGATAGGAGTCTCTATCTGTTCCAGCAAAGAGGTCTCGAAACGGCTCAGATAGCCATCCACGTGTATATCGATACGCGTGAATCTCTCCAGAAACTTTCTGTTCGGCCTGTAGTCCCTCATCGTCACGAAGTCTACGAGACCATCCTTTTCCAACTCCTGCGCGTACCTTTCGTGAATCTTTTGCAAAAGGGCCAGATGGTCTTCGAAATCGGCATAGGTGTCGGCACCTCTTAGAGCCTCAATACCGACCTGCTCAGCGAACATCTCTTCGAAGAAACGGAACAGAAAACTGCTGTTTTTCAAAAAAGCCAGGAACTCTCTCTCGAACCCCAGCGCACCCATATCGAGATCTTTGACCGCCCGGTAGAGATATAGTACCCTGCCGGCCTCGTCCACGAAGGCCCTGCCGGGAACGACTATAGAGCGCTTTATGAACTCCTCCATCGTATAGAGCTTTGGAAGAAGCGCACTCTCTTTCGAGGCGATATAGTCTCGAATGCGGCGCGATGTGGAAAAGACAATGCACTCCATCAGCCTACCCGCTCGAAAATTCCGAGTTTTCGATTTTTCACAATCTCTCTGTACGGAAGGGCAAGTCCGTGCATCGATATGTATACACCGGGCTCGAGGAATCCGGCGGAGCTCACCGCCAGGGTCAGATTCGAAACCGCTTCTACCGGATCGATCGAAAACGGCACCATTGCCCCCGTTAGAACAACCGTCTTTTCGCCTCCCTCTCCCAGGGCCGCATCTATGGCTTCGGCGCTTCTGTCGATCGTATCGGTACCGTGGACCACCACAACTCTCTTCTCTTTCGAACGACACACCTCTTCGCTCAGAAGCTCCCTGTCACTCTCGTCCATATCGAGGCTGTCTTTGTAAAGCATCCCTACAATCGATAGCTCGAGCGCCTTTTCCAGCGGCTTGAGAGCCGCAAGCACCGCGCTGTTGTCGGACGCTACGACCAGCTCTCCCTTTATCGGATCGTATCTCTTGTTGAACGTCCCGCCCGTATTTATGATCTTGTACAACTTTTTTCCGCTCCCGAAAGTTATCTACAAATTATACATCATTGCCGACGCTCAGCAGTTTCGGAAGGTCGGCAATGGAGTCTATCAGGCAGTCCGGCTCTATTCCGCTCTTTAGATCTTCGGGGCGGAATTTACCCGTCTTTACCTGACAGGCTCTCATTCCCGCCTTCTGCGCGCCGAGGATATCGCTCTCTATATCGTCTCCGACCATCAGCACTCTCTTCGGCTCCACACCCATCGATTCGCACGCCAGCCTGAAAAAGTCTCGGCTCGGCTTTCCGAGTATCTTCGCCTCTTTTTGCGCGGCGAACTCCAGCAGCGCCACGAATCCGCCGGCATCGAGACTCAACATACCGTCTCTGTCTTTGAAGTAACGGTTTTTGGCTATGGCAAGTAGCCCGGCTCCATCCATCAGGTGTCTAAACGCCCTGTTTAGACTATCGTAGGTAAAATCGGTATATGCGTCGGCCACGACGACATAATCGGGCTTTTCGCTCTCGAAAGCGGCAAAGGCGCCGGCCACCTTGTTGTAGAGAAGAAAATAGCCGCTCGCACGGTTCTGCTCTAAAAAGGCCGCCGTGGCGTCGAGGGCGGTAAAGATGGAGTCCCTCTCGATCCGAAACCCCATCTCTTTAAGCTTGTCGTAAACCGTATCGCGGGTTTTTCGCGTCGTATTGGTTATGAACCTGACCGGATATCTGCCCTGAAGCTCCTCTATGATCTCCCGGGCCCCCTCCACCGGCCTGTCACCCTCGTACAACACCCCGTCTATATCCAGAAGAAGGGCCTCTATCTTCCCTAACTCTCGCATGGTGCACCTCCCGTATAGCCATAATAAAATATTATAGCATAACAGATAGACGGCAAATGACGATATATTCTATCAGATATGGCGAAAAGCGCACCGCACAAGAGAGCGCCCCGGGATTAATCAATATTGTGGATAAACGGTTAAAATGAATGGTACAATAACATCATGAATGATATCATACGCAAAAATCCGCGTCTCAAGATAATGTTGAGACATGTCGAGCCTCTGATAAGAAACTATATCGATATGGCGCAGTATGATTTCGGAAGATACGGACTCCACTCGAGCGCCGTTTTGGTCCAGGCCCCGCTGCGAATGCTGCTGACACTCGAGAAAAATGTCCGCAAAACCGATATGGTGATGGCACTCGACCAGGACCTCTTTTTCGTCATATACCACAACACCCCAATCTCGAAGGGTGAGATAGCCTTCAAGAAGATTCTGCGGCTTTTCGCGAAGGAGGTCGATGAAGGAAACGTGGCCGCAGCCATCATGGAGCTAGGAGAAGAGAAGATCTCGCCGGAGGAGATCATAGCCCGTCTGATAATCGCTCTTCACGAGTCGAAAAAGGATGGAAACCCGACCCTCTTTCACGCCGCGAAAATCAGACTGTGACCACAGGCCCTATGTGTTTAGGTCATTCAACAGCACACCGATGATATCGCTCATCGTCAAAATACCGTAAATCTCGTTGTCGTCTATAACAAGCACTCTCTTTATGCTGTTTTTGACCATCATCTGTGCCGCATATTTCATATCGAGCTTTCTCGAGACCGAAATGGAGGGCATGGAGGCAATGTCGTAGACGTTGAGCAGGTCTATATCGCCGTCTTCGGCCACGATCGACTGTAGAATGTTTTTAAACGTCACAAGCCCGTACGCACCGTTTTCGGAACTCTTTTGTACTATGACCGCTTTTACACTGTGCTTTTTCATAAGCATAAGCGCCTCACGTACAGGCGCCATCTGCGATACGATCACCAGCCTCTCTTTCGGAGTCATTACATCTTCAACGAGCATACCTTCCTCCTTTATAGAATCTCTTTTATCTCGTTTTCGAACTTATGAAGCTCTTCTATATTCAGACCGGCCACATGCGATAGCGGTACGGTAAAGGCTATGGAGCCGTTATCCTCACTTTGCATATCCATCTCCTCTTTGAGCCTCTTCATTACACGCATAGAGATTTTCCGCGGGAGTATGAACAGAAGCACAGAGACGTTCTCTTCCAGTGTAAGACCGAAAAATATCTTCTTCTCTTTCAGGCCTATATTGCGGCCGCGCAGAACGGTAACGGCGCCTGCGCCCGACTCTTTGGCGATCTTTATCGCCTCCTCTTCCCTCTCTTCGGCCACTATCGCCACAAGTGCGACAAACTTCATGCACTCTCCTTTTTCTGGATTGTTTTGCCCGCAGCGAAATGGGCATATGTGCCGTAACCCATCACGGTTATCATCGGAAACAGCGATGCGAAAGCGATAAGGCCGAACCCGTCCACGAGAGGGTTTCGGCCTTCAATATTCTCGGCAAGTCCCAGCCCCAAAGCCGTCACCAGCGGAACGGTGACCGTGGATGTAGTGACTCCGCCGCTGTCGTACGCGATCGGAATGATGTATCGCGGAGCGAAATAGGTCATTATTATGACCAGAATATAGCCGGCTATGATGTAGTAGTGGATCGGATCTCCCACAACTATACGATAGGCTCCCAGGGCGATTCCGATAGCCACACCAATAGCCACCGCCACACGAAGCACGGTCCGGTTTATGCGACCTTCGCTCACCTCCTGCGCTTTTATGGCGATGGCAAGAAGAGCCGGCTCCGCCATCGTGGTGGAAAAACCGATCATAAATCCGAAAAGATATATAAGCAGGTCGTTTTTCATCGATGTCAGCTGAAACGCGATGGTCTCGCCTATCGGGAAAAGGCCCATCTCGAGTCCGACGATAAATGCGTAGAGGCCCAGGATAACCATCACGATTCCGACCGAAATCTTTTTGAGGTGGGCAACCGCCTTTTTAATGACGATATACTGAAAGAAAAAGATAACCGACAGGATCGGAGCCACATCTCTTATTACGGCCACCAGGTCCCAAAGAATTTCGCCGCTATCGAAACGCTCTTTCGACTCCACCGTTTCACGTATGGCCTCCTCCATAACGGCAAAGGAGGCCGCAGCGTCCTGCGGCGATACTGCATATACGGCGATGCCGTAAAGCTGTACGAATATCATCGGCGTCAATGAGGCGAAGGCTATGAGTCCGAAACCGTCGATCGCAGGATTTCTACCCTTGATCGAGGAGGCCAGGCCGATACCCAAGGCGGCTACGAGAGGCACCGTCACGGTAGAGGTGGTGACACCTCCGCTGTCATATGCCAATCCCACAATCTCTTTCGGAGCGAAAAAAGTTATCGCGACGACGAGAATGTAACCGGTAATGATATAGTAGTGGATAGGGTGGCCGGTCAAAATACGAAATACCCCGAGCGCTATGGCGAAACCGACCGAAACGGCGACCGTCATACGAAGAGCAAAGGCATCGATCTTTCCTCCGCTTATTGCGGCCGCTTTATCGGCTATGGCGATAAGCGCGGGTTCCGCCACCGTAGTGGAGAAACCTATCGTAAAAGCGAAAAGAAGCAACCAAAAGAGAGAGCCCTTTTTTGCGAATTCTACCGCAAGATTCTCACCGATGGGGAATATCCCCAGCTCCAGTCCTCGAATGAACAGAGCCAGCCCTACGGCGACTATTAGCACTCCCGTCACGATCGACGCCGGATTCTGCGGCATGCTCTGAACTACCGCAGCCTGAAAGAAGATGACGACAGCGACTATCGGCGCGAGATCCCTGAAAGAGTTTTTCAAATCATCCAGGAAGAGTCTCATCGATTCTATGAACATAGCACCCTTTTCGATCATTTTTTCGATGATTGTAACAGGTTTTATCTGTAGTGGGCACCACTTGCGACTCAATTCAGTGCAAAAAGTGTCGGTAACGGCAAAAAAGTATCAGCCTCCGAAAAAGAGTTATTAATCCAAATAATATTATTTATTTTATATAATTCAAACAATATACAGAGTCTCATGGATACCGAAAAAATGTCGATAATTTTATATTACCGTATATATTGACAAGTTGCAGCTTTTTCGAAAGGGTCGGATGAAGCATCTGCTAAAAAAGAATCTCTGGACACTCTTCTACATACTTCTTGGGATGGGCCTTGCACTCCTGGTACTCATATCGTATATGCAGTACAAAAACGTGGAAAGGGATCTTCGATCGGAACTGGCGTACCTTAGCAAATCGACATGCGAAGCGACAAAACACTACTTCATTCAGCAGGAGATTCTACTAAACATTCTGGACAGACATATTTTCGAAGGTGAGGAGATCAAAGACAAAGATCATGTAAGAAGGCTATTTAAAAATCTCCTTCAGATGAATCCGGCTCTCGCAGGCATCTCTATAAGCGATCCCGAAGGAGATATCATTTTGCTCAGCAAAACATGCGATCCCGACGAACTACTCAACCTGAAACACTCCAAAGAGAGCTGCAGCGCATTCGAAAAAGCTCTTAAAGAGAAGGGAATGGTGATAGGAAGAGCGTTTTACGACAAAGCTTTAAACGAGTGGATCCTTCCTCTACACAAAGCGGTCAGAAACGATAATTCGAAAGTGATCGCGGTGCTTTCGCTCGGTCTTCATCTAAGCAGCGCACGCTCGATCTGGAAAGCATATACGGAGAGCGGCACACAGTTGGAGATTTTTCTGGACGACTCCTGGTATAGAATCTATCACAGCGAAAAATCTCCGCAAAAATATCCCGAGCTTTACACCAAACCTGTAACAAAGCGGCAACGCTACTTCGAAGAGGGTGGCAGAGCCCTCGAAGCCGAAGCCAAAACGACATTCGAGGAGCTTAAAAAAAGCAAAAAGCCCTCCGTAGTTCTATTCGACTCTCCAAACGGTGAGTCATATATCATAAGCTGGCAGTACGTACCCGACTACAAGCTCTGGGTCCACTACCATATGCCGACCGGAAAGATTTTCGACAAAGTCTCGAACTACTGGGTCATAAATATCGTTTCGTTCCTCTTTATCTTTATAGTGGTCTACTACCTCTTCTATACCATCAACGCAATAGAGAAGAGGAAGTCGAAAGAGCTTCTCTATCAGGCGATGCACGACAACCTCACAAAGCTTCCGAACCGAATGTACCTGCAAAAAAAGATAGATTCGTGGATTTACGAAGGAGCGCCGCCGTTTAGCGTAGGCTTCATAGATCTCGACAACTTCAAAAACATCAACGACAGCATAGGGCACCACTACGGAGACCTGATACTTGTAGAGGTGGCGAAAAGACTGAAGGCCTCCATGCCCAAAGGTACCATGGTAATCCGGCATGGAGGTGACGAGTTTATCATGCTCTGCCACGAATACGACATAGACAGACTTAGTGAGAACGCACGCCTGCTGATCGAAGCGATATCGCAACCGTACGAGGTGGAGGGTATGGAGTTCACCGTAGGCGTCAGCATAGGTATAAGCCGCTACCCGCTCGACGGCACCAAGCTTTTCGAACTGCTCAGCGCGGCGGACATCGCGATGTATCACGCCAAACGCTCAAAAAACAGCTTCGCCTTTTTCACCAGCGAACTCAAAGCCATGAGAAACAGATACTCCATAATGGAACATGAGCTCAGAAATGCGATAGAGAGAGATGAACTGACAATAGTATATCAGCCTCAAATGCGCAAAGACGGAACGCTTCACGGTGTCGAAGCTTTGATCAGGTGGGAAAACGGCAGACTGGGGCAAATCCACCCCGATGAGTTCATAAAGATAGCGGAAGAGAGCGGACTTATGCCGAAAATCGGCAGATATATCACCAAACATGCGATAGAGGAGATCGGCTCGCTTCAGAAAAAGAGGGGAACCGAATTCTGTCTCGCGATCAACATCTCCATCAGACAGTTCAACGAAAAGGGGTTTGTGGAGACCTTCATAGAGACGATACAAAAAGGTGCGATGGACCCCTCCCATATAGTTGTGGAGATCACGGAGTCCCTCTTTATAGAGGAGCTGGAGTTTATTCTCGCAACACTGCAGAGGCTGAAAGAGCACGGCCTAAATATATCTTTGGATGACTTCGGAACCGGATACTCCTCTTTGGGGATGCTCAAAAAACTTCCGATAGATGAGCTGAAGATCGACAAGAGCTTCATAGAAACACTCCTTGTGGACAACGAATCGGAAGCGATGGTAAAGGCGATAATAACGCTGGGCAAGACCCTGGGGTTCTCAATTCTCGCCGAGGGGGTGGAAGAGGAGGAGCAGTTTATAAGACTCAACGAACTGGGCTGCGACCTCTATCAGGGATATTTCTTTTCGAAACCTCTGCCGCTTGAGGAGCTCGACCGCTTTATCGACTCGCAAAACATGGCGACCGGATGCTCGGTGTAATAGTTCTGCTATAATTCCGCCCGACTGCACTCTTGCATAAATTCCTAAAATAAAGTGAGATCGATGTACCGGACGCTCAGAAGAGTAAACAGTATAGATCGGGGCATACTCTTTATGCTTGCGAGTGCCCTGATATCCGCACTCAACGGAGCCGTCGCGAAGATTCTGGGCGAAGATATGAGCGCAATGGAGATAGTCTTTTTCCGCAACGCGATAGGTGTGCTACTCATTCTGGCCGCACTTCGTCACACGCCCGTATCGCTGCCGGGCGGAAAACTCCACCTACTTCTACTTCGCGGACTCTTCGGTTTTAGCGCGATGATACTCTTTTTCTACACAATAACCGTAATTCCGCTCGGTGAAGCGATCACCCTGAACAAAACATCACCCCTTTTTGTCGCGATACTCGCTTTTTTTCTGATGGGGGAGAGACTTAACATATATTCCGTAGCGGCCCTGCTTATCGGTTTCGGCGGTGTAGTATTCATCGCCAAACCGACGGGCATAGTCATGGGATATGAGCACTTTCTCGGACTTTTGGGGGGCTTCTTCGCCGCCTGCGCTTACGCCACCATCAAACGTATAAGAGATATATACGATGCGCGCGTAATTGTCCTCTCTTTCGTAGGACTCGGAACGCTTCTGCCGCTTATGCTTTTTGCGGTAGCACCTTTTGTAAATCCGCCGGAAGCCCTCGCTTTTCTGTTTCCGGCTTTCCACCTCCCCTCTTCTACGCAAACATGGATGCTGATCATGCTCATGGCCCTGATTTCAACCCTCTCGCAGTGGCTTCTTACAAAGGCCTACTCCCTCGGCCGAGCGGGAGTAGTGGGAGCGATAAGCTACACTAACATTCCATTTGCCGTCGGCTTTGGAGTAATGCTCGGCGATCCGTTTCCCGACTTTTGGGTATGGCTTGGGATCGGTATGATCGTTAGCGCCGGACTTCTGCTCAAAAAGAGCTGATCTACTCCGCCTCTATCTTCCCCACAAATTCAAGCTCCACATCGTCGCGTCTGAGAGCTTCCGGTAGCCTCGAAGAGATCTCCTCTACCGGTTTCGAGATATATATCTTCAGAGACTTTTTTCCATCCTCTCTAATACCGAAACCGACCCCTTCGATCCCATCTATCTGCATAAGCCTGGGTTCATACTCTGCTCTAAGTGTTTCGAGATCTTCAATACTCTGTTTCATATCGGCTCCTGCAGCTATCATAAAACCGAGGCAAAGGATCCAGACTATACGAACCATTAAACCTCCTTGTAACGGGAGAGAAATCCTCTCCCGAACACTATTTACGAGAAGTCGAAACGGACCCAGGGAATCCGTACGAAGTCCGGGTTCCTGAAGTCGAGTCTCGCCGTCGAACCGCTTCCTTCGGTCTCTACACGCGCCCTGGCCGCCACTTCCGCTATGACCCACCTGTTGACACCGACGGGAATGGAGCCCGAATAGATGGCTCCCGATCGATCGATTCGGCCGCTTCTGTTGATATTGTCATCATGCAGCCTGAAAACATCGGCCTTTCTCTTACCGCCCCAGTAGTTCTGATAGAGCTGCACCTGAATATCGAAATCTACGGTCGCCTCTTTCGAATTGTACCATTTGTCGTTCGAGTATATCTGGTACCAGCCGTGCACGATGTAGGGAACGTAGACCCGCACGTTACCGTATCTGCGCGGCCAGAAGGCGAAGAATAGTTTGGTCCACGTATTGACGTCGTTATCGTCAGTAATACCGGAGCCGTCACCTCTGGCGTAGGCGTAAGGGAACATCTTGTTGGCCGCCAGGTCGAAACCCGCGCTTCCCGTTGTCAATCCACCCTCGTTGTGCCTGTAGACGCCTCCCCATCCATGGTATGGGTTGTGGTCGTAGTAGTGCCCCGGGCCGTTACCGGTAACCGTCTCTATCACGGCATTGGACTCCAGCATAAGCTCTCTGTTTATCTTCTCGTCGATATCCAGAGACGACTGGCCGGCAAGCATATTTTCAGCCTCCGCACTCAACGCTTCCGCCCTCTCGTTCTCCGCCTTGTGCTCGTCGTCGAGCGCTTTGGGTTTGATCTTTACGACGGATGTGATGATCTCTCTCATCTCCTCTTCGTTTTTTCTGCGATCCTCCTTCATATTGGCGATCGCGACTTCACTCTCTGCAAACTCCTGCTCCGGCTCTATCTGCGCCTGCTCGTCAAGCCACTCTCCCTGCGGTAGTTGTTCCATCATCTCTCACTCCTCTTTGATTTTTGTTTATACTGTCACAGGCTCTACATTTAGAGCCGTCATAACATTCGATATATTGTTGTGTATCGTTGCGACCGATGAACCGGCAAAGAGCAGACCGACCGCCTTTCTATCCTTTTTCGAAAGCAGCAGGGAACCGGAATCGCCTCCCTGCGACATAGCATTCGTGAGTATCTGGTTTCTGAAGTAACCCACTTTTCCGGCACCGTAACCGACACGGATCGTGACGTTCACCCCTCTGACCCTGCCGCTTGTCGTTCCTGTCGTACGACCGCTTTTGGTCACCTCCATTCCGGGCATGGCCTCTTCCACCCCTCTCGGAATGCCGAGTGCCGCGATGGAGGCTATGACATTTCTCATATCGGTCGGTCTCGCCAGTGCCGCATCGACAAGATTGTACTTTTGGGAATCGTTGAAGCGAATCGGTATGAAACGGTAAAGCTTCGCAATGACATCCCTCGGGTTCACACCCCCGTCGTAGCGTCCCGGCTGAAGGATAGGATCACCGTAGCTTGCGGCGTTGGAGTTGGCCAGGACATGGTTGTTGCTGAGAATATATATGCCCCTGCAGCATCTGTCGCGCACAAGGCAGCCGAATGTGCCCGCCGTAATTTTGTAGTGGCCTATACTGTAACCCGGCACCGCGGGGCGGACTTTGGCCCTGTAGGCCAGTGCCTCAATCTCACCCACTTCGATAACGTCGGTTTTGACACCGTCGAACGACTCCGCTACCAGATCGCTTTTGGAGAGCTTGCTCTTTGGAAGCTTCTTCTCGACGTAGACCTGCATACATAATTCCGTAGTCTCCTTCCCGCCTATGGTCTTGTAGCCTATACCGACGCCTACGACATTTTTGAGACTTGTCACCTCCTCTTCCCTGCCGGCCTGTACGTCCGCTACTTTCGCCAGCTCTACTTCAAACTCTTCCATCATTTCCCTCCTTTTGACTTTTTTCATCCACACCAAACAGTATGTGCACGAAAAGATTGTAGATCAAAAGAATTTCATTACCGTTCTGTTTTTCCGTCGGCCGCGCAAAAAAGGCGAAAATAGGTCCAAAGTGCAAAATTCGCTATAGTAAAGATTATGAAAGACAACAGCTTCGACATTATCGTCATAGGCGGCGGTGCAACCGGCAGCGGCGTAGCGCTCGATGCCGCACTGCGCGGATTTTCGGTAGCTCTTTTCGAACAGAACGACTTCGCGGAGGGGACCAGCAGCAGAAGTACAAAGCTGGTTCACGGCGGGGTGCGCTATCTCGAAGCGGCCGTAAAACATCTGGACAAAAAGAGTTTCGACCTCGTTCGCGAAGGGCTGCACGAAAGAGCGATCTTCTTAAAAAACGCACCGCACCTCGCACACAGGGTGAAGCTTGTCACACCGCTCTACAGATGGCCGGAGATTCCATATATCTACGCCGGTCTTCTGCTTTACGACCTGCTGTCGGGAAAAGAGTCGCTTGGAAGAAGCAGGCTCCTTTCGCCGAAAGAGGCGCTTAAAGAGAATCCATCCATCAACCCGAAAGCTCTAAAAGGTGCGGTAAGCTACTACGACGGAGCTTTCAACGACAGCAGAATGGTCATAGCGCTTCTGCAGAGCGCGCAGGAGCTCGG